>JBCCSR010001130.1:0-2450 GCA_039199865.1 Bacteroidota bacterium | reverse complement strand
ATGACCTCCTGGCGCCGCAAAAATCAATCGGCTTCCCGTAATCAAGGGTAGAAGTAACTCCCAGACGGAGACATCAAAAGTATAAGGTGTTTTCTGTAAGAGGATGTCTTGCTCATTGATATGGAGTTCGGCTTGCATCCAGCGCAAACGGTTGATCAAACCATCGTGTTGGTTGAGCACTCCTTTGGGAATTCCCGTAGAACCTGAAGTGTAAATGACATAAGCCAATTGATTGGTCTGCACTAAAGTTATCGGGAGATTTGTAGAATAGTTGGACTGTTTCTGACGAAAGTCTTCGATTTGTTGTCGATCTAGACAAACCTTGAATTGACTATCTTGACGAATGTAATTTTTTCGCTCTTCCGGAAAATGAGGATCAATCGGTACATAAGCTCCTCCCACTTTTAAAATGCTCAATATCGCTACCAGCATCCATTCGCTACGTTCCAATGCTACACCAACCAAATCATTTGGTTCGATGGTAAAGTTTTGGTTTAAGTAATGAGCCAGCTGATTCGACCAAGTATCCAATTGCTGGAAAGTCAGGCTCTGTTCTTGGTAAACCACCGCGATTTGCTGTGGCCGCTGCTTGACCTGGTTTTGAAAAAGATCAAGTACGGTCTCTTCTTTGGGATAGTCTACCGCAGTGGCATTAAAGGTCTCCAACACTTGCATTCGCTCCCTTGGGTTGAGGTAATTGATTGCCTCTATTTTTTGTTCTGGATAATCGATGGCCTCCGACAAAAACTGTTTAAAATGACGAACCATTTGATCAATCATTGCCCGATCGTATAAATCGGTGTTGTAACGAATTCTAAAAATCGAATAGGCTTCCACATCAAAGAAGTGAAACTCCAAATCGAATTTGGCCAACCTTACCCCTAAGTCCTCAATGCGATCAAATTCCTCTCTTCTGATCCCATTGTCCTCAAAAGCATCTCCCGTATTTTCATCGACCAACATCACATCAAACAGAGGGCTTCGACCGGGATCTCGCTTGAGGTTCAAATCACCGACCAATCGTTCAAAGGGATAGATTTGATGCGCGTAGGCTTCCGTGGTACTCGCTTTTATTTGTTCAAAAAAATCATTGAAAGTCGCCTGTGGATCCACTTGATTGCGCAACACTAACGTATTGATAAAACAGCCCGCTTGGTCTTCCGTCTCCGCATGATCTCTTCCCGAAACCGGGGAGCCGACGATAATGTCTTTTTGCAAAGTGTAGCGATATAGGAAAGCATTGTAAGCCGTCAATAAAGTCATAAAAGAACTTCCTTTGCGTTCCTGACTAAAAGATTTGAGCCGCTTAGTCAAATCTCTCGACAGATGAGCATTGAGGTAACGGCCATTAAAGGTTTTGATCTTCGGTCGGGGTTTTTGAATGGGCAAAGTCAAGGGGGGGAGTTCACCAGACAAACTGTCCATCCAATAGTTTTTATGGACTTCATTCTCTTTTTTCAACAACTCCTTTTGTTGCCAAGAAGCATAATCTTTGTATTGTATCCGGAGCTGAGGCAAATCGGGTTTGGTCTTTGCCAATAGAGCTTCGTATAGTTTCATAAAATCCCGCATCATAATTTTTGCCGACCAAGCATCGGTAATGAGATGATGAATGGTAAAGTAAAACGCGTAATGTTCGGCCGATTTTCGGAAGAATCCTGCTCTGAAAAGAGGACCATTTTCAAAATCGAATGGAATAAAATAATCCTCATCAATGACGTATTTTTTAATCCAGGCTTCCTGATCTTCTTCTTCCCGAATGTCAATGTGATCTATGGTAAAATTGAGGGCCTTAGTGGGCAAGACCACTTGGCGAACATCTTCCGTTTCATCCGCTCTAAAAACGGTTCGTAGGATTTCATGTCGATCAATCAAGGCAAAGAATGCTTGCTCGATCAAAGCAATATCGTATTCGTTTTTTAGGTCTAGGATGGTGGGTAAGACGTAAGACAGTGATCCTTCTGGAATCTGACTCAAAATCCAAATCATCCGCTGTGCGTCCGACAAGGGATAGGTCTTCGCCTTTCTCACCTTGGGAATTTTTTGGTATCCCTTTTTTGCCGAAGCCAAGAGGTCGAAATGAGATTGAATAGAGGAATGTTTAAAAACATCTTGCAAAGCTAGCTTTGCTTTGAAGGTTTGATTGTAGGCCATTAACAAGCGGGTAGCCTTGATGCTATGTCCTCCCAATTCAAAAAAGTCATCATTCATCCCTACCTGCTCCACTTTCAAAACGGACTGCCAAATCTCGACCAATTGCTTTTCTTTTTTGTTCTTAGGCGCGAGGTAAGCCTTTCCAGTATGGATCGATGGCCCTACTCTTTTCAAGAGGGCTCGTTTGTCCACTTTGCCATTAGAGGTCAGCGGGAACTCCGGCAGTTGAACAAAAAAGTTGGGCAGCATGTAGTCGGGTAGAGTAGTTTTTAGGAAATTTCTAAGTAGGATACTCT
>JBCCSR010001129.1:0-2453 GCA_039199865.1 Bacteroidota bacterium | reverse complement strand
TTAAATGACTATATTCTGGTGGTCATTACTTAGTAAAGACCATTACTTTAGTATCAATCAACTCACCATCTATTTCCAAAGAGTAAATGTAAGTCCCATTTTGATACGTTCCTCTTTCCAAGCTAATGGCACCAAAACCACCTTCCGCAATTGGATAAGTTTCCACCACAACTCCAGTGACATTGCTGATCTTGATTTCTGCTTTGGATGCTGAGTTGGGTACAAAGAAACGAATTTCGGAAACATCCGTTGCGGGATTGGGTGCATTTTGCATCAAATACGCATCGGCAGCATTCAAGCTCAAGCCCATATCTGAGCAACAACTGCCTAAACTTCGCTTAATGACGCGGTTTTCCAGTCGCAACTGCTCATTGTACTGACGCAACAAAGCCAACTCTTCTGCCAACTCATTCAAACGAGCTACTACCGCTTGAGGAGAGCTACTGGCGCTCAACATTTCGTCTTGTAAAGCGTCCAAATCATTGGGCAACACCCAATCGGAGGCTACAGGCTGAGCTTGGCCGGTAGAGGGAATGTCTTGATCACTTCCACTAAAAGCATCTACGTTAAGTACTGGTGTTTCTACTTGGGGAGTACCAGCATTGGCCCCTTTATTGCGTCCTTTATCATCGGTGTCGGTCTGACCGATCGCCGTTTGAAAAACAAACAAGCTCAAGATGAGGAATGAAAGAAATTTTATATTCTTCATGATAGAATTTTATTTTTTAAGATTTTGATCAAATGATTGATCCTTTAAGATCAAATGATTTTCGAGAAAAACTGTGGGAATAAATCCTTAGTCGCGTTCTTCACTGATGGTTTCAACTGCTGCTTCTTGCGCTTGATTTTGGTTCATCGCTTCTGCCAAAGCAGCAACTTGAGCCTTCAAAGCGTCCAGGCTAGCCAATTGACCTTCAAGTGCCTCGATCTTCGCTTTTTGATCATCGATAATGGTCTGCTGTTCTTTAACGGCATTCACCAAAATGTACGTAAGTGCAGTAGGATTTACCGCCAAGTATTTCTCTTCGCCTTCGTTGGCATCAGGGTTCATGTCTTTGATCATGTAAGGAGCAATCTCCTGTACTTCCTGAGCGATCAAACCAACAAAATTTTCATCTGTGGGTAATCCCAACTTACCATTATAATTGTAGTTGACTGGACGGAACTTCATCAGTTCAGACAAGCCATCACCAAAATTGGTAATGTTGGTTTTCAAACGACGATCCGAAGGGCCACTCCAAGAACCACCATTGGGCTTGACCGCGTCATCTGCATTCAATTCCAAGAGGTGATTTGGACCATTGGTTCCAATTCCTACTCTGGTATTGGTGTGGTCTACGTGGAATACGGTGGAAGTTCCAGCACTATTGGTAGCCGTCACGTTGCCACGGAAAGTACTTGTACCCGTAACTTGGAAAGTACCAGAAAACTGAGAAAAACCTTGAACATCCAATTGAGAAGTAGGGTCTTTTCCAATTCCCAACTGACCATCTGGAATGGTAACGTCTCCCTCAGAAAAGGTCACATTACCTTCTGTTACGGTCAAGTCTCCTGCGTCCAATGTCATTGAACCGGAATTGAGGGTCACATTTCCCGTTTTGACCAAAACATCTCCACTCTCCACCTGCAATTTACTGGTAGGATTGGCAGTACCCAGACCAATATTTCCATCTGCTTTGATAAAGATACTGTTGTCGGGGGCACCCGGCTTGATTTTGAATGGTAACTTAGAACCATTGGTTACGTCACGAACAAAGAAGTTGGTTTCGTTTCCAGCGAGGTCCCAAATCTGAGGCGTCCATCCGCTGGCACCATTTTGCTCAAGACGCACTGTTGGCGAATCTCCATCGGTAATCACCAATTCAACTGCTGGCGTAGAGGTTCCCATACCAATGTTTCCCCCAGTAGCATCAATGTGCAAGGCATTGTTTCCAGCACCCGCTTCGATATAAAGAGGAGAAGTATTGGCCGTAGCATCATCAATAGAGAAGCGGTTGTTTCCACCATTAGAGGAATCATTGACGGTGATGCGCCAATCATTGCCCGGGAAACTAGCCGATGAACTGGTGTCATCAAAGTGGATACGCAAGTTGTTCTCTTTGAGTCTTTGGGTATCAAAACCAAAACTTTCTGAGTTGTTACAGTCTATACCGACACAAAGACTTCCACCAACAATCACGTCATCAAGAAATACTTGAGCGTCGGCATTCGCTCCACTTCTATCTCGAACCAAAGCAGAGGGAATCTCCGTGTGAATTGGATTGAGAGAGGCATACATGGAGGGATGATTTTGGTTCCAAGCTGACATGACAGGCAAGTTCATCTTGGCTTCTTTTTGATCGGGCAGGACAAAATGACCACTGCGAATACCAAAATTAACCGTGTAAACATTTACCTCCGAAGGCAAACCGTTTTCCGCACGGAATTTGGCAATGGCATCTTGATCATTGTTG
>JBCCSR010001128.1:0-2456 GCA_039199865.1 Bacteroidota bacterium | reverse complement strand
TCTCACGGGCCTCTGATTCAAAAACTTGAATACCAACTCGTTCTAAGACTTCAACTGATGCGTTATGGATCTGTTGAATTGCCTCATCTGTTAAGGGCTTGTACCAGCCTCCCTCAAGGCCACCCCGAACCGACGTGGGGATTTGGGCCGACTGATTTTCGGCCGCAGATTTCCGTTTCCGTTTGCGTTCACGTGCCATCATTCCATTGTTACTCTACTGGAAGCTGGTCACAAGGGGCTTGAGTACCAATGGACAAATTCGCTTTTTGTATGATCCGCACGATTGGTGACCTACTTGGCAGTCAATCCCCTGTTTCAATATCCCCTATTCTTTCTACAGTCATATCCTGTAGATTGAAAAGGTATACACCTTGGTTGGCAACTGCATTGATATTATCCCCCTCAACGTATGAACACAAAGCAACAAGTTCAGTCACATACTCAAACTCCGACAACCAATCTCCTTTTCTTGGATAGAAACGATCTCTTTCGTCCGTCAAGGGAAAATCTACAAAATCAGATGGGACAAGAGCTTTACTAAAGTCTTCAGCAGCTATACTGTAAAACTTTAAACGCCGATTAAATTCGCATCCATCTGAATAGCTATCACCTTCATAGGCAGCTAAAAAATTACTTGGAGTTTGAGAAAAATGAGTAGGGGCCAAGCTAATATTATTGTCTATCAAAGTAACTTCCTGAGAATTTAGATCGAGGAGCCACAGCTCTTTTTCTAAACCAAATGGTGTCCCTAATAACTGATTTGATCGATCGAGGACGGAATAAAAAAGCCGCTTTCCGTCTGGGTGCCATTTGATCCATGAAATTTCTAGTTCCGAGGATTGAGAAAAAATTTCATCATTCTGTTGATTGAAGATATGTAGCTTATTATTTTTTGAAATTTTAGCTGTATGGCCAGTCTTTTGAGATGTCCGAGAGATTTTTCCATTAACGAAAAAAATTCCTCGTAATTGGCTCTGATTATTGATGAGCATTTTTAAGCTATGAAAACCTGGCTCTACATTGGCTAGATTTTCGACGGCCGAAAAGACATAAACATCATCTGTCATGACAAACAATTCTTCAGCTTGGAACGTTTCGACAGTTTTTTCTCCGTTTCGATTCCATTCGATGGTGATTAGCGTCTGATCTTGGATATCTTTCGCTTCAAATATCGCTACAACTTGATCCTCATCATGGGCAAAGGATTTTCGCGGCTCACCATCAGGGGATAATGCAAACCGCAAATTGGACACAGTAGGGGGTTGTGTTTCGCTGATAGGTTGTTCTGAAGCTTTGGTTACCATCGGCCGGGGTGTCGTCGTCGCTAAGGCCGCAGCTAGGTCTGGAATTATGGCGGTTGACTGCATGCTTGGTGTAGGAGCCTGCCCAGTCTCTTGATTTGACGGGGAGTCGCTGGTGCAGCCAAAAAAAATGAAACTGCAGGTTGCAAGAAAAAAGATAATAAGCTGAGTTTTAGGCATATGTCAGATTCAAATCGTTCAAACAGTTTGTAGGATTAACTTATCAGTTTGTTGTGCTGTTTTGATCGTCGATACAGCGATGAAAACCCTACGGAAACCGACGATAAATATCTCGCCTATGTAAAACCCGCCTAAACTCAATTGTTTCACTCTCAAAATCAAGCAGGAGTCCAATACGATAGTTCCCAACACGAATTTTGTAGAAATTGTCGAAACCACTCATTTTCTGAGTCCGGCCGTTTAGAAATGGATCATTTTTGATCTCATCGCCAAATGCAATTTGTTCAATTCGAGTTCGAAAGTTGTTGGGCAGCCGACTTAAATCTCGCAAGAAGGCTCGTTTGTACTGTACACTCCAAGTCATAACTATTTTTCTTTGGCCAAAAGCGATTTGTAGACGGCTACGGCATCTTTCCCAGAGAGGGCTTCATTGTCTTCAACATCTAGCATGAGCTGGCCCAATAGCTCATCCTCTCTTTCAATGTTTTCAAGAAGTTTTTGCAGAGCCTCCCAGCTTGAAAGATCGAGCAAAACGCCCGTCTGCTGACCCTCTTTGTCAATTATGAATTGTGCGGCTTCAAGAATGTCTTTTACGCTCATAAGGTTACCTGCTGACAGTTTAGCATAAGGTTTTGAAAAATTGAAACCAGATTAGAATTTTAAAAAGTTCCATTTGCACTTCCCAATCTCGCAGTTTCCTCATCGATGATGGCCCGAATTCGCTGGGTGAGTGGATCAAAATCAGTCCATTTCTTGCCGTAGGGTATATTGAACCCATAATCAAAATCGGCCGGGTTTTTGCCCTGCGTATGCTGCAACACCGTCTCAAGTTTATCCAGAGCCTTTGCCAGCTTTGCCTCATCCGTTTGTGCTTGATCATACTCATCCCACAAATTAATTAGCTCCGCTTTTAGCCGTTCTGGTAGTGGCTCGACTAAGCTCAAAAAATCTTTCCGTTCCTCAATGCTTTTGTCC
>JBCCSR010001127.1:0-2460 GCA_039199865.1 Bacteroidota bacterium | reverse complement strand
GATTTGCATCCGAATTGAGGTCACCAATTTTTACAACAACAAAGTCATGCTGCGTATTTTGTTCTGACAAATAATAAATCTCAGCCTGCTCTGCAAAATTTTCGTTGAAAGGATCTAGAGAGTTCTCAAACACATAGTCTTTTGAAATAAAACGCCATGGAGGGGTATTGACAAAACTACTATCGATAAATAAGATCACTTTTTGTAAATGTAACAAATCGGCAACATTAACCGATCCATTGTTATTGACATCAGCAGCTATAATTTTGTATGGAGAGTCCAGAACTTCTGTGTTCAAAATATGCTTTGCCATTTTTACCATATCATTGGTATTGACTCCGTTGCGGATGTCTTCATTGTAAAACGGACGGACCACATAGTCTTTACAAGTTACCAATTCGGTGAAAATAAAGTTACCCTCCGTATCGCTCATCTCAAGATCAAGTAGTCCGTCGGTCTCGTCAGATAGCTGTAGACTAACTTCGCTCATGTTGATGCCGCTTTCCGTCTGTAAATTACCAGTTAGGTCAACCCAATCAATGGCCGTTGGACAAATAGAGTCGTGAGGCATGGCGCCAAAAACGTCAGACTGCATCAAGGTGATTTCCGTATTACGCATAATAATATCACGGAAAGTCGTCTCGCGAATTTCTGCAATTTCCTCGGGGGAAAGAACGGGGTCAATTTCAAAATAAAACCGGTCACCATCTCTCAATGCCCCGAATTGCTGAATCATAATTTCCATAATGGTCTCACCAAAAAGTGCCTCAGACATGTGCTTTTCTACCAGCATCCCCACCCAAGGGTCAATATCGTTGATATCCGTGTACAAACTTTGTAAAGTGCCAAATATTGCCGGATCGGGATTGACTTCACTGAAACTGGTGTAGGCACTCAAACCAAGATTGGTACGAATGGTATTAAAATCTGCCAATCCTCTTTCTCGGCCACGATTGATATTGATTGCGGCTAAGTCCAAGCCTCCCAAACCAAATTGAGGTGGACCGAAGAGAAAGTTCCTTACGTCGTCTACTACTTTTCCATCGAGGTCCTGCTGAGTTTGTACCGCCATACCTTTGAAAAAAGGATCAAGACCAAAATCCGTAATGATGGCGGGATTGAAAAAAGCATCTTTTAGAGTCAGACTACCTACAGGATTTCCATCGTTGTCTGTGATTAATACATTGCTATTGATCAGGGTGTGCCCTAATCGGAAGGCAGCCGCGGAAAAAACATTGCTGATGTTTGGAAATATTGTGGCATCATATCCAGGGTAACTAGGCAAATGAACCCCCATTGCTGGTAGCCATTCATTGTAAACGATAGATTGGATAAAACCACTCACAAAATGGCGTGCATGCTGATACAACTCTTCATCAGACCAAGTTGGGTGTTTGATCGCCAATTCTTCGCATAGTCGATTGTGCTCACGAACAAAGATGGTATGCATGGCCGCAAGTAAAGGTTGCTCATTGGCTCGAGCATCTCCCGCCACAAATAATACGTCCACAAATGGATTCTCATTATCCATGAAAGGCGCATCGCTGTCAATGGTTCCATCTACCTCTCCGCTAATGGTATTGTAAGGTAGAAAGTCTCCACTTGATACTCTTAGTCGACCTCCAACGAAACTTCTCAACCAACTGGCGCGTTCGTCATCAGATCCATAAACCGCACTACCGTCAATCCACGAAGTGATTTCATTGCTATATCTTCGTGGATTCGAGGCATCTGTGCCCGATCCATCGATAATTTGCGAACGACTCATGTGAATTGCAATATTTTGAAAAATACCGTTGGGGTTAAAATGAGCGTCGGGAAAATTAACCGGAATGCTTATGTTCTCTGAAGGGTTGCTCCCCACTGCAATAAGTTCATGATCAATGAATTGACCAAATACCCAGATGAAATCACTTAAGTTCAATGGATCATTCGCCAATTCACTTTGTGAAAAAATGCTATTGCTAATCACGCGGGCATTGGTTCGATTGGCGCCTGCGGGGGTGCTGTAGCCATCTCCAAAAGCAATAGATGTCAGGTTATGCAAAGGGGCATGTGCAGATCCCCATTCTGGGCTTTGCAAGTTATTTGATGTGCCATCAATTGTTCGATGGAGTTGTGCTGAAGTGGTGAAGGGAAGACTTAATACAAAGAGTAATAGTAATGTCTGTCGAAACATCATGTAAGATTTAGTTCATGGGTAAAAATTGTCCAATTAAGATCGTCCACTGGAGGGTTTTTGGGACCAGTGATGGAGGAATCACCTTAGACAACAAAGATAAGGAATTTATGTTTGCTTTGCCCACTTGGAGATCATAAATTCCAGCTGAAAAACGATCATCTTGCTTCACACGCAGAAAAATTCACCATTTTTACCTTAACATATTGAGGAAATAGCATTAAAATTCTGTTAAACAAAATTCATTTTTATACCGATCTTTAACGAATTGTCTAAAGCAG
>JBCCSR010001126.1:0-2464 GCA_039199865.1 Bacteroidota bacterium | reverse complement strand
TTTTATGATTTATTTATTTTTATAATGTTTAAAACGTATTTGACTCCTTCTGTCTTAGCACTCAATAACTTAAAACATTTTACTTTGTAAATAACATAAATTGTTGTAAATTCATCAGGTACAAGCATACCTTGAAATAAATGCAATATCCTAATGTGTAGTCGATTCTCCTTAGTTACTACCAAAGAAGTATTGGAGTCTGAGTTCAATATTACAATACATCACAGTCTCCGCCAAAGTTATAATATTGCGCCAACTCATCACGCCTACATTATTACCAATGACAGTCAAGGTCGGATACAATACGTTACTTGGGGACTGATTCCGAGTTGGTCTAAAGATGGAAGAAATACTGGCAAATTGATCAATGCTCGCTGTGAAGGCATCACTAGTCAGACCTCTTTTCGAATTCCCGTTCGACGGCAAAGATGTTTGGTCCTTGCCGATAGTTATTATACTTGGGTTAAGAAAGGAGGTCAACAAATTCCTTTTAGAGTAAAGCTGAAAGAAAAAAACTTGATGGCGATGGGAGGCATATGGGATGTGTGGTACAAGGGAGATTATGCGATGAAGAGTTTTTCAATTATTACGATTCCTGCCAATGAAAAGCATCAGCAACTGAACAATCGTATGCCATTAATTCTCCCCAACGAAGAGGCACAGCAGAAATGGTTGAACCAGTTGAAATTGGAAGAATTGAACCAGATGTTTCGACCCTTAGAAAATACTTCTTTGGAAATGTATCAAATATCCGAAAAAATCAATTCAATTAACCATAATTCAAACGAACTCCATAAATTGGTATCCTAAATAAGGTACAACTATTCATCTACTGATTTTATCTATTTATGAAAGTAGTCATTCAAAGAGTAAGTGAAGCCTCGGTAACAATCGATGGGAAAGTAAAGTCGGCCATTGGGAAAGGACTGCTGATTTTATTGGGGATCGAACCAGAAGATCAAGAGGAAGACATTAATTGGCTTTGTAGGAAAATTAGCAATCTTCGCATTTTCAATGACGAAAAGGGAGTCATGAATCGTTCTATTGTGGAAGAACAAGGACAAATGATTGTCGTTAGCCAATTTACTTTGCACGCCAGTACCAAAAAAGGCAATCGCCCCTCTTATATTCGTGCTGCCAAGCCCGAAATTGCTATTCCACTTTATGAAAGTTTTGTCAAAACATTAAGGACCGTTTCGAGTTTAGAAGTATTGACTGGATCCTTCGGTGCCGATATGAAAGTCGCACTCCTCAATGATGGGCCGGTAACGATTATAATGGATACCAAAAATAAAGCGTAACATGACCATAGAGAATTTACAGCAGGATGTTGACCACTGGATCAAAACCATTGGTATCCGCTACTACCAAGAATTGACTAACATGGCCATCTTAACCGAAGAAGTGGGTGAGGTGGCTCGATTGATCTCTCGTTTGTACGGCGAGCAGTCTTTTAAAAATAAGTCAGATGAGGCTGTCGCCAAAGACAAATTGGCGGATGAAATGGCAGATGTTCTTTTTGTTTTGGTCTGCTTGGCCAATCAAACCGGAGTTGATTTGACGGCAGCAGTTCAAAAAAATATGGAAAAGAAGACCCAAAGAGATGCAAAAAGACATGCCAATAATGATAAGCTAAAATGATTGCTTTCCAAGCACCGCCGAATCACTACACTTCGTTTTCTTCCTCAGAATCATCCTGTAAAAAATTGGTGTCAAGGTCATCATTGTCGACCACCTGAGCATCTTCGATTTCCTGTTTGTGATTGGAGTAGGTAAATGGATTATCTTTAAAAGGAGAGTTTTGTTGATGGAGGCGAATAAGTCGGATGGCGAAGTAGGCGCTGATACACAATGTTAGCGTAGCAAAAACCATCAGCCAGTCGTAGTACTGTTGTAAAATAAAAAAGTCATAAGTCCCGTGTATAAAAATGGCCAATAACAATCCTACTGCTATTAATCTAAAACGTCTGGTTTTATCAAACTTTGCTAGACCGACATAGTAGCCCATAGTGACCGCAAAAACGGCATGAGCAGGAACGGCGGTAATGGCCCTAACCAGTGTTGTTTCCATTCCGAAGCGGTTTGCATATATAATGTTTTCCAAGGTAGCAAATCCCATCCCGATCATGACCGCATAAACGATACCATCAAGCGCTTCGTTAAATTCCTTTCGTGTGTAAGCATAAATCATCAAAACTAAAAACTTAACAAACTCTTCGCTGAATCCAACAACGCCATAAGAAAGAAGAATAAGCGGCCCCAATTCACCTGATTCCTCCAAACCAAATGACTCTCCAAACTCCTCCAACTTCATTGCTGGAAAGGTGATCACCATACCCAGGATAAAACAGAGAATCAATTGCCAATGGGACTCCTTGTCGAATTTATCAATATGATAGATGACATAGCAAATAAGTAAACCCGGGGCTATCGCCATTAATATTAGTAAGAAACTCATGGCAGT
>JBCCSR010001125.1:0-2467 GCA_039199865.1 Bacteroidota bacterium | reverse complement strand
CTCATCTCAAGGCGGACAATCAATCGAGAATTATTTGGCGAGATTCGATTCGTAAGACGCCCTACAGTGTGGTTTATCTACACGGCTTTTCCGCTAGTCCGATGGAAGCAGATCCTATTCATTTGGACTTTGCTCAACGCTATGGTTGCAATATGTATTTGCCACGCTTGCCCAAACATGGCATTGAGGATCTAGAGATTTTTACGGAGCTGACTCCAAAACAATTGATCGAATCTGCCAAGGAAGCCCTTGCTGTGGGGGCTTTGATCGGAGAGAAAGTCATTTTGATGTCTTGTTCAACAGGAAGTACCCTGTCCATTTATTTGGCGGCTACCCAGCCTGAGAAAGTGCATTCCATGATCATGTATTCTCCTAACATCAATTTATACAGCGAGATGTCCACTTTATTGACCGCGCCTTGGGGATTGCAACTGGCTCGATGGATGAGTGGTGGAAACTATCGATCCTTTGAATTGGAAGCGGATGGAGATCAATATTGGACGACCAAATATCGCATAGAGGGCCTAGTCTGCCTCCGGGATTTACTAGACAAAACCATGACGATCGATAATGTTCGCAAGGTAGAGCAACCTTATTACATTGGTTATTATTACAAAACGGAAGAGGAATCAGACCACATTATTTCTATTGACGCCATCAAGGCCTTTGATCAAGAAACTGCTACACCTTCCGAACAAAAAGTGTTGGAAGCCTTTCCCGAGGCCAAGACACATGTGTTGCCTTCCAGAATTCAGTCTAAAGACATCGACGGCATACGAACGAAGACTTACCAATACGCAGAGCGTGTGTTGGGGCTTTCTGTGGTGGAGTAAAGCAATCGGATGGGGGATAAAGTTTTTGGTACTTACTTTACAAAGAAGCCGATTCTAAAACTAAATAGCAAATCATTTTGATCGGAATGTGCAAAAGTAAAAGTAAGATTGGCCGATTCTTTGTAGGGAATCAGATAAAAACCTCCACCAAAAGCAGTATGTAATTTACTCGATGCTTCTGCATCCGACCAAACTCTTCCCAGGTCACATAATCCGAAAATGCCGTATTTGATGGGAATAATGGATGTTACTTTTGTCCCAAAATGGATGCGTAAATCGGTGTTCAGAAACGCTGCGGTTTCCCCCGCAAAACGGTTTCTCAAGAACCCTCGGTGGTTGCTCTGTTGGCCTAAATAACTGAGGTGATAGAAGGGGACGTCCCCATAGGCTTTGGAAACTCCACCTTTGAGGGAAAGGGTGATCGGTAGTTTTTTGCCTTTGGTAAAAAAGGCAGAGAGTTCCGATTCTAGCCTTCCACCAGTTTCCCAATTCAAACTTGGATTGAAAAAAGTATAGTTTTGTAGTCGAAACTGGGTGCCTTTGGTTGGAAAATGGCGTTCATTGCGGAAATCCAAATCTAGGCTTTGCTCCAGACCAAACAAATGCGTTTTTCCCAAACCATTGTTGGGAGGAAGTTGATCATAGATAGAACCCAATTCGCTATTCTTGGATTCGGAGATGACTTCGTTGTAATCGTATATTAAAGTGGTCGTAAAGAAAGATCTTTGGAAAAAATCTCTTCTGAGTCCGACAAACACATCGACAGAGGCCGTATTGTTTTCGTAGAAATCAGCGTCTCTAAGACTTTCATCCAGGATCGTTTCATTACCGATGCCATAAAATCTTTGGAAATTTCTGTCGTTTCCCACTGCATTAATGCCCATCACCAAATCCCATTGACGGATCCAATGCCGAAATTGAGTATTGATTTTCAAACCATAATTGCCCATTGTTGTGACTTCTCCTTTGAAGCTAGTGAGTACTTTAAAATCTGGTTTATTGAATCCTTGGACGATTGATCTTCCCGCCAAACCGATAATCAATCCATCATCTAGGTTGTAAGCCAAATAGGGGAGGACGACCAAATAGTTGTCTTTGTAAATCTGCTGTGGATCAAGAACGAGGGGGCGGGCAGTAAAAACCTTTTTGGCTTCGCCCTCCAAAAGCAGTTGATCTTCCTGGCGATGATCGTAAATCTTAGTGAGCTTTCCGAGGCCTTTTACCGAAGAGCGATCTTGGATAATATCCTGGCCTTCTCCTCCGATGACACGGATTAAAATGCTTCGCTTGGCCGTTCCGGAAATGTCAAAGTAATCCTCTTGCCCCAAACCGTGAAGTCGAATTTCCTGAGTCTCTTGCTTTTTAAATAATCGATAATAAAGCAACCTGCCTTGCTTTTTTCCTTTTTTTAACTTAAACACTTTTGCTTCCACATCTCCATTTTCCAATCGCTTCAAAGCAAAATACTCTTTGGCATCACTCCCCACCAAGTCAATGTATTTCGCCAACATTGTGTAGTATTGTTCAATGGCTGTTGCCAATTGATCTCTACGAATTTTTAAAGTTTGGCCAATCTGATCACTGGTCAAAGATCTGACTTCTGGGGGGAGTTGTTCGATGGCAGCATCAATGAT
>JBCCSR010001124.1:0-2471 GCA_039199865.1 Bacteroidota bacterium | reverse complement strand
CGATACAATTTATCAGTACAGTTTGGAAGAATCATCCGGAGAGTTATTGGAATTTCGGCGAGATAAAACACCCCGAAAAGTTATTCTGGGCGATTCCTGTGAATCCGTTTTTATTCGGTATTTCCCCAGACTCGAACCCGGTATTACCGAAGTGCAAGTGAGGTATTATTTCCATCCCAAGTATAGAGCGGACCCACGTTTCTACAAAAAGCACAAAATTAGTTTTTGGAATTTATTTATTGAAGAGACCGGAGCAATTAGCCTCAGAAATGAAGTCATTAACTATCCACGTTACAAGGTATTGTACAAAGCAGAAGAAATTATTGAGCAGCCCATTGAGGAAAAAGCCTTTGAAATCAATCCAAATAAAACGGTAGTCAAGTTGCGGTTTTAGGGAAATAAAAAGCGGTTAGATCAAAAGATCAAAAGATCAAAAGATCAAATGAATTAACAGATGATTAACAAAAGACGAAACACCAAAATTGGGAAAGATCGAATCCATATTAGTACTTGATAACTTAGGTACCTTACTATTTTGAAAGGTTCTTTTCGTCTTCCTCTTCGTTGCGTACTCCCTTTCGTAGCTGGGGCTACGATTTTGCGCCGCGCCTCGATTAAGTCAAAAAACTCCTCTTTCAAAATCTTCATTTCCTTAAATTATAAAGTACCAGTGTTTTTAAACAAAATCAAATGATGATGAAAAATGTCGGTTTAATTTGCCTGTTGTTAATGTTGTACTCCTGCCACGGAGAATCTTCCTATGGTGCCATGCAAGCAGAGGCCAGCAGTAAAGAAGCTGCCTACTACGAAGACCAAGCCCAAGCCGCTAATGATGATTTGGCCACAGTTGATCGTAAGATCATCAAAACAGCAGAGATTCGATTTCAGGTCATTGACCTGAAAGCAAGTACCAGTCGAATCGAACAAATTACCAAAGCACAGAAAGGCTTGATTTCCAGTATGGACCAAAGCAACTCGAGTTATTCCATCAGCAATTCCTTGACCATTCGGATTCCCGCCGAAAAATTAGAGGTTTTCTTACTCGAAATTGAAAAAGAGTCGATCTACACCAATTATACCCGAGTACATTCCCAGGATGTAACGGAAGAATATCTGGATATTAGTATCCGGTTACAAACCAAAAAAGAGGTACGCGATCGATACATCGAGATTTTGAGAAAACAAGCCAAAACAGTTAAGGACATCCTGGACGCAGAGGAAAAAATCAGAGT
Source organism: Bacteroidota bacterium (assembly GCA_039199865.1). Classification (GTDB taxonomy): domain Bacteria; phylum Bacteroidota; class Bacteroidia; order Chitinophagales; family Saprospiraceae; genus JALZUU01. Next base: position 1,239 of record JBCCSR010001124.1, on the reverse strand, counting down.
CATTCAAGAAGAAATTGAATCCATTGAAGGCCGACTCAAATTTTTAAAGAACAAAACTTCAATGAGTACCGTCAATATTGAGATTTATCAAAAAGTCGAGTATGTCCAATCTCCGGCGGTATACCAAAAACCATTTTTCGTTAAAGTAAAAGAAGGCTTGTTCAATGGCTGGAATTTGATTCAGGACATTTTGATTGGTCTGATTAACATCTGGCCCATTTTACTGATTCTGATTTTAGTGTTGACCATGAGAAAAAGAATTTGGGGCTTTTTCAAACGGTAGGAGAGAAGCACTAGGGATCGCGAAATTTCCAGCCAAGGGATTTAAAAGTTTTGATAAATATTTGATGGGTGGAGTTTAGATCGTATCGTCAAATACGATCTAAACTCCGCATTTATCGTTAATCATTCTGTGGCCTTTTTTATTTTGTTATAGCCCCAGCGTTTTCACTCCTTGCTCAAAAATAATATCCACTGGAATGTTGGCTTCGCTCAAGCGATCCAGATCTTTTTGCAGTTGCGCCTTGATTTTTCCCTGATCGGCAACGAGCTGGGCCACTCCTTCGTAATCACCATCTCCTTGTAGCGTGAGAATTTTTGCGGATAGGGCTTTTCCTGCTGCCGCAAATTTTTCGAAGTTGATGCGGTAAGTACCATCTTCGGGGTTGCGTTCGAAGGCACCTTGGTCTTGGAAAAAGTTGAAACGAATCATATTGGCTTTACCGTGGGCACTACTGGCACCAAAACGAACGGAGCGGAAAATGCTGGTCATAAAGGTAACTAGGTAATCTTTGATATCTCCCTCTATTTCACCTTGCTTGTGAAGTTGTTGGATCATGTACAGCCCCAACATATCTGCTTTTCCTTCTTCGAGGGCGGAGGCATGTTCTTTTAGGGCTTTCCGAACAGTACCTTTGTCATTGATGGTATTTTTGATGCCCAGACCGTGGGCGACTTCATGAAACATCGTATTGGCAAAAAAGGCGTCGAAAGTAATGTGTTGGCGTTGATCAGGAGCAATCAACATCTTGGAGATGGGCAGCAAAATTTTATCGAATTTGGCCTTCATGGTATTTTTGAGTTGCAAACGACGGGTCCCTTTTTTAAGCTGAACTTCCTCGTCGTTGGGCAGGTTAATGGCAATGGTTTTACTGCCGGCATTACAGTCTCCGGCGTAATAAACGACATCGTAGGCGTTGAGTTCGGTATCTCTTCCTGGGCTTTCTTGCTTGTACGCTT
>JBCCSR010001123.1:0-2478 GCA_039199865.1 Bacteroidota bacterium | reverse complement strand
TTTAGAACATCTGCCCTCCTTTTTCGTAAAAAAAATGATGCCCCTAATCATTTTTCTTTCTTTTGGATTTTGTCCTCGTCGCAAATGATACCATTACAATCGACTCAATAGAATTGGTATGGTATTGGGGGCTAGATTAAAAAACACATTGAATAAATTAAAATATGATCCGAAAGCTGATTTATCCACTCCTGACGCTTTTTCTGTTGGCTTGTTTTGATACGACCATGAATCATGGCAAAATCAGTCCAATAGATGGTAGTAAAGCACAATTGCTTCGGGTAAATCTAGCGGGGCACTCTTACAGTGCAAGCGTCGAGAATTTCACCCAATTTGTCCATCAATTATCAGGGAAAGCTCCCTTCCTTTGGTCGACCCATCCCATTGCGGAGCAAGTACGCCTCTACTTACCGGATACCACCCTTTTTGAAGACCATTATTTGTTTAGCCAGGAAATTCCTTATCGGGATTCTTTTCGCATCTTGTTTTACGAATTTTCTCCCACTACTACTGCGCGCAGCAAAATATACCTCGCTAGTTTTCAGTCCAACGGGATGCTGATTGACCTTTTACCGGCTCAGTCATTATCTCAGGATGGCAATCTCAGCGTCAATTTAATTGATGATGAAGTACTTGAGTTGGAATATGCCGATTTTTATTTGAGTCAGGCATTTTTTCAATCCGATCGTTACCGCTATGAGGTATCGGACTCCTTAAAAGAAGCGATGCAAACAACGGAACATACGGCTTTGCGCCATATTGCGAGAAAGCATGATTTTGTGGAGACGACCTTTTACGAAAATTACCGTATTGAAAAAAATGGGCAGTTTCGTCGTTTGGCCAATCAACAAGAGGTCAATCGAAAGCGCAAATACCCTTTTACTTCAACCCGCATTATTTCTTACCAAGAACTGGATCGTTACAATTTGCGGCAACTTAAAATGATGCGCCATGAGATTTATGCGGACCATGGCTACATTTTCAAAAGCAAAAAGGAAAGAAGGTATTTTAGAAAAAAGAAGTGGTACAAGGCCCAACACGAGCAAGTAGACGACTTACTAAATGATATTGAGCAGATTAATCTCGCCAAGATTCAACAAGTGGAAATGACTTATCAGTAAGCCCGCTTGAGGAATTATTTGCTCCGGATGGCCACAACCGGATCCAGCCCAGAGGCTTGCATTGCAGGAATAATTCCAGCTATAATCCCCACAATCGAAGACCAAAGGACTCCGTTTATGATATTGGACATGGATAGGTAAATCTCGTAAATGAAAAAGTCCGTCTGACTGATGATAAAGACGATCAAGTACACCAAGAACAAACCCATCGCCCCACCGATCACCGACAAAATCATGGCCTCAATCAAAAACTCCAACAAGATAACGTAGCGCTTTGCTCCCAGGGCCTTTTTGATCCCAATAATATTGGTACGTTCCTTTACGGATACAAACATGATATTGGCAACGCTAAACATACCAACCAAAATGGCAAATCCACCGATGACCAATCCGATGGTATTCAATACATCAAAGAAGGAATCGAGGACATTGGACATCATCGAAATTTCGTTCATCGCAAAATTATTTTCCTCTTTGGGTTTCAAGCGGCGATGGGCCCGCAAAATCCCCGTGACCTCGTCCATCAAATCATTCACTTCGACTCCTTCTACTGCTTTGACGCTCAAAACACTATTTCCGAGAGGACTATCGTCCCGTAGATTGGCTACTTTGCGCCCCATTTCGTAAGGCATCATAATAATGTCATCATAATTCATGATCCCCAAGAGACTCTCCCCTGATTTCTCAATGATTCCGATGATTTCAAATTTACGCCCCATCACCTTGAGGACCTTCCCCATGGGATTGATCGTTCCAAACAATTCCTCGGCCAAGTGATGACCGATGACTACTTTGTTGCTGCCGTATGCAAACTCATTGGTAGAGAAGTAGCGACCAAACTCTACGGGAGTATCAAAAATGTCGTCGTAAGTATCGGTCATTGCCATCACCATCGCTCCTTCTACACTATTGGATTTGTACTGAGCCGTTTTCATCCCCAAGACTGCGTGATAAGAAACGGCTTTTGCAAAATCAGACCGCTTTTGAATCGCTTTATAATCATTAAAATCCGGGTTGGGACGACGCATAATTTTTTGAAAATTAGCCTGTGGATCTTCTACCCAAGAAAATTTGGATACGTAGACCACATCGCTGCCCAATTGCTCGAAATCTCCCCGAATGTTGTCCTCCAAAGAGTCTACCGCTGTTTTCACTCCGATAATGCAAAAGATACCAATACTGATGCCCAATAAGGAGAGAAAACTACGGAGTTTATTGGCCATCAATTGCTGACCGGCTTGCCTCATACTTTCCAAGATAATTTTTAAAAAGAGCATCAGATGGATTTGATAAGTTAGTGATTGTTTTCTTATAGCTTCTGGCTCCTCCTCCTTTTCGTTTTCCTACCCATCGCCAG
>JBCCSR010001122.1:0-2479 GCA_039199865.1 Bacteroidota bacterium | reverse complement strand
GCCTCATGATACCAATTATAGGTAAAATACTAAGTACAATACCGACGACTAGTACAAAGTCTATAATTAGTTTCATCTGTTTAAAAATTTACTAATTATTTGAAAACGAAGTGATTAAAAAAGATCATGCTCATTTCATTTTGAAGTCTGGTGATTTTTAAACGTATAACTATGTATTGAACGACAAATGAAAATAGAAGATTATCAATGAAGTACTCACTTATCGCTTTTTCAAGCGCCGAATCACTTTTGGACCATACCACAACCATAAACCAGTAATAATCATTAGGCAAAGACCAAGCCCCAGAACATTCATGGAGACCAATTTGAAAGTATCTGAAATTAAACTACCGTCGTGTAGTTTTTCAATCCAATCGGAGTGTCGTTTGGCGACGGAAAGCACTTCCCCCGAAGTACAGTCTAACTGGACTTCCCACCAATGATCTTTAAACAAGACTTTTACGATGCCTTTTGACGGGCGGAAATCCATTCGGTCAATTTCATTGCCTTCTTGAGTGGGATAAGCCTCATAAAGGCCATTAACCGCAAAAGTGGCCAAGTCATCCACACTTTTCCAGGCTTGCATATCTTTACTTTGCCCTTTTTGAGTAGGCGGTTGTAAAAGATCAACATTTTTTTTCCATCCTAAAAAAAATCCGGTTACCGCACTGATAAAAAGTAAAATGGCCAATACTATGCCGATGTATTTATGATAGACTCGATATCTTCTAAGTCGATTTACACTTTTTTGCTTACTGTCTTTCACTTATTTGTTTATTTTTTAAAATTGGCACGCTTCTTGGTAAATACAAGGGTATAAATAAGATTACAAAATTAGGTTAAAAACGTCCTCCCGAAAGTATTTAAAAATTCCAAGTAATTGAACTGATGAATCAACTTACTGACAAGTTTCTTTATGGAAGAATGGATATGCCATAATAAGGCAGATTGTCAGCACAAGTTATAAATAGACGAACTTTAATTGATGTCCGCCCGCTGGCCCTCCAAATAACCGCCAGCGGGTTTTTTATTTGTTGAATTATTGAGGTGATGATTTTTTGAATTAGGCTAAATTTCAAGCTCTAAGTAAAACTCATTGTAGAATAAAATGATCCCTTAACTCAAGGACTTAACAATTCAACAACTGACCTAAACAATCACTTCGTAAGCTACATGAAACAATGCATCACCTTGACTAACAACCGGTAAATTATTATGACCTATGATGTATCCGTCCCGATTTGCTGTTAATTTACGCTTTTCAAGGCCATAAGCATCAGTGATGTAACCGATGGTTTCTCCCTTAACAATAACCTCTCCTGATTTTTTTAAAAACTGAAACATTCCTGCTTTGGGAGATCGGATCCAACTACTTTTGGCGAAATGTGCACTGGTCCTTGACTTGATTTTACCCGGCAGCATTTTTTTATAGATAAGTACTCTTTTGAGACCTGCTAAACCTTCTTCAGTTGAATAGGGATCTAGTCTCAGGTTTTCTCCACCTTCGTAAACCAGCATTGGTATTTCCATTTCCATAGCATATTTACGTAGTGATTTTGGGATGGTTTTTTTAGCTAACAAAAGTGGCGCTGCAAACACCTTTGCCAATTCTTCACTAGGACCATGATCACTTGTGTAACGAATCTGAGGGTAATTATAATTACTTCGGCCACCGGTATGGAAATCAATGCCAAAATCTACTAAAGGAAGTATTTTTCGAGAAAGGTGATAAGCCACCCTTGAGGCTAGAGACCCACTTCTACTACCTGGAAAACTACGATTGATATCCTTACCGTCTGGCACATCTCTGGAAAAATTAATGAAGCCATAAATGTTGACTACTGGAATGGCGATAACGGTACCGGCTTGAAGGTCATTATAAAGTCCTTCTTCAATCGAACGGCGTACGATTTCCACACCGTTGATTTCATCTCCGTGTACACCACCAAGGATTAGGGCCGTTGGCCCATCGTTTTCACTGCGTATGACGTGGGCTTGAATACTAATTAAATTACCCGAAGGAATTCTCCCGACCGGAATCTTAACAATGGTCTGGCTTCCTTTCTCTACAATGGTATTGTGAACTTGAAAAGGCTGCGCTTCTTCCATGCTCATTTACCTGAGTTTTTTACTTTTGATTTGATCTTGCTGAAACCGATATCTTTGTTCTAGGTACCGGATGATTTTGCCTGCCACATCAATACGTGTGGTCGTTTCTATACCTTCTAAGCCTGGAGAAGCGTTAATTTCCATAATTAGTGGGCCACGGCTAGATCTTAAAAGGTCGACTCCTGCGATGTCTAAGCCCATGATTTTAGTAGCTCGAAGCACAACATCTGTTTCTTGATCGGTCAGATGAACGGGCGTTGAGCTTGCTCCGCGATGAAGATTTGAGCGAAATTCACCGGCTTGAGCTTGTCTTTTCATGGAAGCTACGACTTTGCCGGCTACCACTAGTGCTCTGATATCTGCCCCATTG
>JBCCSR010001121.1:0-2480 GCA_039199865.1 Bacteroidota bacterium | reverse complement strand
GATGGGCAAAGCTGTCCCTCCCTGGCTTGCCGTAAGAACGGCTTCAACTCGTTCGGCATCTGCTACATCAGAAGTATAGATATTGCCTTTCAGTGTTTGTGTAGCCAAATCTGTAATGTCTTCCGTTTCTAAACCAAGAACAGCAAGGTCTAGATATTGATCTTTTGTTCTAAAGTCAAATTCAAAGCTAGAGATGCTCTTGGGCACTTTATCGAAAAGTTTTGCCAGCTGAACCGTCGCAACGTAAGTGGTTCTAGATTGCAACCATTCCTCGGGTTCGAATAAAATGGTTCGATCGTCTTCCCAAACTGCGCTTCCATCGATCGATGGATCAAAGGTCAACACATTTTGCTCGACGGCCTGACCAATTTGTTGGTTGTCGGTAACCGAATTGGTAAAGCGAACGCGAATGGGAGCTGATTTTGAGATGGTCCCAGAAGTGTAAGCGTAAAGAAAAGAACTGATTTCAGTGGGCATCTTCTTGGCCTGTCGTTCTTCATTACATGCGATTGCGGATAGTAATACAATCAATAGACCAATCAGAAAATAGCTAGAAGGATAAAGGGATTTGGAATGCATAGCGAATTGGAGTTAAAGTTTTTTGGGTCAAATTCAAACCAGGGAAGCGAAGTGATGTCAAGCTAGAGCGATCTATGCTAAGCAATTGGAATTCGGTTTTGTCCGGAGCTAAATAATGACCCGATAAAATTAGAAAAACTATGGCAATTTTAGTTTTTTTGCGGCAACTATATTCTTGTACTCAATTATTTGCCCGTATATTTTGAGCATTCGTCATGAACATACGATTATTTGCATTGTTTGTTTTGAGATTGCGCTAAAAGACGTACTGATCGTCGAAAAAAAGTAGATATGACTGACTTTCTGCCCTTATTTCCCCTGAAGTTGATTGTCTATCCAGGTGAGCAGCTCAACTTACACATCTTCGAACCTCGCTATAAGCAGTTGATTCGAGAGTGTGAAGACAATGGCATTTCCTTCGGAGTGCCCTCTTACATCAATAATGAGATGACTGATTTTGGAACCGAGATCCAACTGCTCAAGGTAGAAAAGAGGTACGATAATGGTGAATTGGATATTCGTACTAAAGGACTTGGTGTATTTAAGATCCACGAATTCTATCGCACTGCCCCCAATAAACTTTATGCAGGTGCAGATATCGAGCGAGTCAATGATGCTGATAATGGGGATCAAGTGATTTACGCAGAACTCATCGAATTTTTGATCGTCCTTTATCAATTGCTCAACATCAAAAAGCCCATTCCAGAAAACAACGCTGAATTTCGTTCCTTTGACATTGCCCATCACGTCGGTTTCTCTATGGAACAAGAATACGAATTTCTATGTATTCCATCTGAGCTTGAACGTCAAAAATACATGCTTGCCCACTTCAAACGACTCATTCCCGTGGTCAAAGAAATGGAACGATTGCGAAAGAAAGCCCAGATGAATGGCCACTTTAAAAATTTGATCCCACCCAATATTTAGGGCCACAAAGGCTTATTCCATTGTTTGGAAAATGCATGGGGAATGCTTACTTTGGCGGGCTAAACAGCCTAAGGAGTTGCCATAACTAGATAGATCCTTATGTTTGAAATGTTAAATAAGCCTTTTCCCGCTATTGAAAACTCCAGGCTTCGTTTGATTACGATCGCCTTTCACGGTTTTTTTGTGGCTTTCTTTCTAATTGCTTTCAAACCATTTGAACTCTATCGTACTGCTGGAATTGCCAATACCAATAGTCTGAGTTATATTATTGGATTTGCCCTGACCGTAACCCTGGCTTTGCTTTTCAGTGAACTCTTGATCTGGAAAATCCTTAAAATCCAAGTGGACAACTGGACCTTTGGAAAAGCCATTCTACTTGGTATTTGGGACATGCTCATTGTCACTTTTGCCATTTTTGTCTACATCAACTACAAAAGTGATTTTGCTCAATTCACCTACGAATCTTTACTGAGAATTACTGGCTTGGCCATCTTATTTTCCATCATTCCAGTCATCATTACAACGGTTTTCCTGGAAAATTGGTGGTTAAAGCAAAATTTGTCGCGGGCCAGTAATCTACAAACCAAAGTAGAGAAGGCCAATTTTAAGGCGACTGAAAGCAAACTCCACTTGGAGTCGGATAATAACCGAGAATTTCTCAATATTATGGCCAGCCAATTGCTCTTCATTGAGAGTGTCGATAACTATGTCAGTGTCTATCATCTGGAAAATGATCAGGTCAAAAAACAACTTTTGCGGTCGAATCTGAAAAAACTGGAGGCTCAGCTCAAAGAAGAGAACATTGTCCGCTGTCACCGATCTTACATTGCCAATCTCAAAAATATCAAAAAAGTGGAGGGCAATAGTAGAGGCTTACAGCTCTATTTCAATTTTTACGACCAAGCCATCCCCGTTTCTAGGCGCTATGTAAAACCCATTTTGCAACAGTTGGAATCCAAGCAGGAATAAATCAT
>JBCCSR010001120.1:0-2483 GCA_039199865.1 Bacteroidota bacterium | reverse complement strand
TTGCAGCTGACAATTGTGTTGGCTGTACAAGCACTGAAAATCGTAAGCTTGAAGCAACTGATAGCTGAATTCCGTAAAAGACAATCCCGTTTCCAAACGCTTTTTGACCGAATCTTTGGAACTCATATAATTGACCGTCAATGTTTTTCCAACATCTCTCAAAAAGTCGAGGACATTCATTTCGCGGTAGAAATCAAGGTTGTTGACAATCTTTGCGGGATTGGGACCACTGTTAAAATCGAGAAATTTTTCAATCTGTTTGGCTTGAAAATGGAGATTTCGATCCAGCTCATCATAACTTTTCAGTTCTCGTTCTTTGTCTTTTCCCGATGGATCACCAATACGTCCGGTAGCCCCTCCCATAAGTACAATGGGTTGGTGGCCCGACAATTGAAACAATCTCAAGAGCATGACTTGAACGTAATTTCCGATGGTGAGGGAAGGAGCGGTAGGGTCGAAACCAATGTAACCGACCACTTTCTTAGTTTGAAGGAGTGCTTCTGCTCCGGGGGTTATTTGGTGGATCATCCCCCGCCATTTGAGTTCTTCAATAAAATCCATAATGTCAAATTGTTAGATATTCCCCGAGGGGTAACTCAGGTCGACAAAATTAGTACTAATTGCCAGTTTACAGAATATTTGGCCTTAAATTTTGGTGCCAAATGCCTGGTCTTTTTGGAAAAGAACCAATTGGAAAGCGGGAAAAGTTCAAATGATCTGTTATTTTGCAGGCGGAATGGTAAAACCCATCAATAGGACATGAATTTACCCTATTTTATTGCAAGAAAAGTGGCCGCGTCTGGACAGAAATCTTTTTCTCTCCTGATCATTCGCATTGCTATTGTTGCCATTGCGCTAAGCATCTCGGTAATGATTGTTTCTACCGCTTTGATTCGTGGGTTTAAAACAGAAATCAGTAAAAAAATATTCGGTTTTTGGGGACATATTCACATCACGGATGCCCAAACCAGCCGGTCTTTTGAAACGGCTCCAATCAATATCAACCAGGCCTTTTATCCCTATTTAGATACCATTTCGAACATCGACTACATGGGACCATTACGGGTACTGGGTTTTTCGGTTGGAGAGCAGCAAGTCGTCCAACAGACCTATGGAGGTATTCGACACATCCAGTCATTTGCCAACAAGCCAGGCATCATCAAAACGAAGGAAGAGTTCGAGGGGATCATTCTAAAAGGAGTGGGTATGGATTACGATTGGTCCAATTTAGAATCCTACTTACAAGAGGGGCGTCCCATTGAATACTCCGATAGTACTGCTTCGGAAGACATCATTATATCGAGACAAACTGCAAATCGTTTGAAACTCAAATTGCAGGATAAATTTATTGTGCATTTTGTGAAAGGTAACAGCCAATTGCGGCGACGGTTTGAAGTTTGTGGCATCTATAAGACGGGCTTGGAGGAGTACGATCAGAAGTTTGCCCTAGTAGATATTCGTCGGGTACAAGGCTTATTGGGTTGGGAAGACAATCAAATTGGAGGTTTCGAGGTATTCATTGATGACATCAGAGATTTGGAGCAGCTCAATGAGCACATTTACATCGAGGAATTGCCCAACGATTTATTTTCTCAAACCATTCGAGACAAATTCCCAAGTATTTTCGAGTGGTTGGCTTTACAAGACATCAATGAAATTGTCATTTTGGCTTTGATGTTGATCGTTGCCATTATCAATATGATCACGGCGCTGATGATCTTGATCTTGGAACGGACCAATATGATCGGAATTTTAAAAGCCCTGGGTACTCGCGATTGGAGCATTCGTAAAATTTTCCTCTATTATGCCGCCTACATTATTGGCATTGGTCTGTTTTGGGGCAATCTGATTGGACTATTGCTTTGTTTTATTCAGGATCGTTTTGAGCTGATTCGGCTATCTGAGGCAGATTATTATTTGTCGGTAGCTCCCATTCAGTTAGAACTTTGGACCATTCTCTTCCTCAATTTGGGGACCTTGCTGATTACCCTGATTTTTCTCGTCATTCCCTCTTATTTGGTGACGCGCATTACCCCCGTCAAGGCCATTCGGTTCAAGTAGGGAAAGTACCTGAGGCGTGGATCAGATCCATCGCAGGACAATCGTTGATTGTTTTTCTGGTCGAAGGATGATAAAAGTCTGATAAATGGAGTTGTGTAGAAAAGGAAAAAACTATTTTATTGGCTTATTTTTAGAGTACAACATATTCATGGCAAGAAATACGACTTCTTCAACATTACTTTTTTGACAAAAAGTTGTAAACAAATGATTATTAATCATCAATGGATCAAAGCTGTCGTGATCGTGCTGCTTTTATTCAGAATGGTCTTTTCGGTATGGGCCCAGGTTGAGGGGCAAGGAGCTGAAGCGATTCAGGAAAAGATTGATTCCTTGTCGAAGCTTCCTTTTTCACCAGAAGTTTTTCAACAATTCAAGCAAATTGAGCGACAAGCGATCAATGCTAATCATCAAGAAAAAGAGGC
>JBCCSR010001119.1:0-2486 GCA_039199865.1 Bacteroidota bacterium | reverse complement strand
TTATTCGAATTTTAGGTAGTCCACTTCAATGTTAAATTTTCCTTCTTTCTTTTGGCTCGTTATAAATCCAATTCTTTGCACTGATTTTAAAAATTCCTTTGAGATTTTGGTGCTAACTTCTTGTCCAAGGCTATATCCTTTAAATTGATTGATCTCTATTTCAACAGATTTCCATTCATCATTTGTATCCTCCAAGTTTAGTTTATAATATGGTTTGTAAAATTCTTTACTATTCTCTAAGTTAATGGCAATGGACTGATTGCTGGTCTTATATCTTATCTTGACTTTTTGAGCTAGCCCTAAATCAAAAGTTTTAAATGGGCTCTTTATCGAAGTGAATCCTCCATAATTATCAAGCGATACACTTCCGTAAAACTTCAAGGTATGATCTGTAAATTCAAATTCGCCTTTTGATAATCCTCCCATGACTCCATCATTAATAATTTCCCAATCGTTACCATCTTTGTTTTTTCCAAAGTCAAATGTTATCTCCGCTATATTAGCAAATGTAAATAGTAGGAGCACAGCCAAAAAATGAGTACCGTTAATTGCCATTTTTTAATAGATTTTAGTTCTAAAATGTGATGTATCAAGAGATATACGATAGAAAACCTATTTTGGATTTTTATTTGATCTTTTATTCTTGAAATTCACTTTGATATTTTAATAGGTTTCAACTTTATTTTGGTTTTTCCCCCCTGACTAAGGCTGATAAACATCTGATTTACAAGTATAATCGTCTATTTTTTAGGAATTATGGACGTGAATTTTTGCCTTGTCGTTAGCCTCTTAAATGAATTGGGAGTTTCGAATACATTAATAAGGTAGTACTTAATGGCATTCAAGTCACTATTGTTTTGGATAAATAAAGGAATAATTGTCCTGAAACTCAGCAAAGAGATAAGGTCATCAAATCAACACATCAATTGTTTTAGTGCCGACATTTCGTAGTTACGATGGCCTTTCAACTGACCAAATCCCCTGTTTCCAGAACATTCTATGCCGTTTTGAGGTTTTTCAGTTCAAGATGCTAGGTTGAGGAAACGGAGCTTGAACAGAAGGGATAAGATCGTCGATAGTGTCAATTCGCAACTTGCAAAGCAGAATAGATATTCCTATATTTGAAAAATGAACGCAGAAAACAATAAAAAGAATATTATCGACAAAGAGCTGGTGGAAAAACTGGAGAGGATCGCTTACATCCTAAAGACCGTCGCTCATCCTATGCGTTTGGGCATCGTTCATTTATTGGAACAGCATCCTCGGCTGTCCGTAACGGAAATGTGTGAAATGTTGGGGACAGAGCAATCATTGACCTCTCATCATTTGCAGAATATGCGGCTCAAAGGCATTCTTTCCGTTAAAAGAGAAGGGAGAAGTATGATGTATTCCTTGAAAGAAAAGGATGTTTCCCTAATTATTGAATGCCTCGAAAATTGTCAGTGCAATATGTAGCTATCGAGTTGTGATGGACAGTTGAGGACAAGCGCTTGTCCCTTTTTTTGCATCAATACATGAATAAAACAACCTATTTTGTACTAAAAAAATATCCCAATGGCTGATCGAAAAAGCAGAAGTTTATTCGCTTCTGTCAAAGATATGAAATGCCCACGCTGTCGTGAGGGAGCCCTATTTGAAACCTCCACTTTTTCTTTGAGTAAGCCCTTTGAAATGTATGATCGATGCCCAAAATGTGGACAGAATTACATGCCGGAGCCAGGTTTCTATTTTGGTGCTATGTTCGTTTCCTACATCATCTGGGGAGGCTTTTCCGTGGCACTTTGTCTGACATTGGTGTTCGGGTTTGACTGGTCGGTGAATGGTGCTTTCACCCTGCTCATTTTGATCTCCATCGTCTCGTTCGTCTGGATTTTTCGTATTTCTCGATCCATCTGGATTCACATTATCATTCCTTACCGACCCCAAGCCAGAGAGGGGCATTGATACACTTGATTGTACGGCTTTGTCTTGGCCGAGACGCGTCAGTGATTTGAAAATATGAAAGTTCTTTCATATCTTTGTATATAGCTACCTCAGCACATACCAAATAAATTTGAATTGAATGAAGATTGAACAAATCTATACTGGCTGTCTTGCCCAGGGAGCCTATTATATTGAGAGCAAAGGAGAGGCTGCTATCATTGATCCTTTAAGAGAAACTCAACCTTATTTGCAAAAGGCCAAAGAAGACGGTGCCCAGATCAAATACATCTTTGAGACCCATTTTCACGCCGATTTTGTCTCTGGTCATCTTGACTTGGCCAAAAAGTCTGGTGCTCAAATTGTTTATGGACCCGAGGCAGAAACGCTCTATGAAAAACACTTAGCGAGCGATGGAGAAGAGTTTAAGTTGGGAGCAATTACCATTCGTGTATTACACACCCCAGGACATACTCCCGAAAGTACCACTTATCTACTCTTGGATGAAGCTGGAAAAGCGCACGCAATTTTTACTGGTGATACCTTATTTATCGGTGATGTTGGCC
>JBCCSR010001118.1:0-2490 GCA_039199865.1 Bacteroidota bacterium | reverse complement strand
GTGGTTGTGATGGTAAAACCTATAGCAATCAGTGTGAGGCCGAGTTAGCGGGGGTGCCTAGTATTACTCCCGGTGAGTGTCCCTGATTTCTACAAAAAATGCCCACTTATTTGAACTTTCGTGTAGTTTTTGAATTAGTAGTATGAACATCTAAGGATGGTTAGAAAATGGAATGCGAAGAAAAATCCATTTTCCAATACTACACTAATCAATTACACAAAATAAAATAAATGACACATTTAAAAGTAGGCGATAAAGCTCCTCATTTCGAGGGAATCAATGAAAAGGGAGAAAGCATCTCATTGGCAGATTACAAAGGAAAGAAGTTGGTTTTGTTTTTTTATCCAAAAGACAATACGCCCACTTGTACCGTTGAAGCTTGTAATCTTCGTGACCACTACCAAGAATTGGTGGATCAAGGGTATGCCATCTTGGGCGTCAGCCCTGATTCTGCCAAGAAGCACACCAATTTCATCAATAAATTTGAACTACCTTATCCATTGTTAGCAGATACAGAGCGTCAAGCAATTGAAGCTTATGGCGTATGGGGGCCAAAGAAATTTATGGGAAAGGAGTTTGACGGTTTACACCGAACGACATTTGTCATCGATGAAAATGGAAAAATCGAACAAATCATTCAGAAGGTAAAAGCAAAAATGCACGCTGCACAAATTTTGGAGCAGGTAGGTGCCTAAGTTTGGCTACTTCTTTTGGTTAAAAAATATTGGCGGAGCATTTCCTAGTGGAATGCTCCGTTTCTTATTGCTTGGGACTACTGTGATAAATGGCGATAAAAGTCATGGCCATTTTCATGGTAACACTAATTGATTCATCCAGTTCATCGATAATTTGCCATTCTCTAGGATCGTTTTTCCATTGGGTCACTACTACAAATTCACCAAAGCGATCATCATCGAGGATCCACTCGTTGAAATCATTTTTCCACCGACTTTTAAAAATCAAGGTGATTGAATTGTTGGTAATGCGCCACTCGCGAAGATCATTCACCCAGCGGGTACGAGCAGTGACCGATTCATCCGTTCCTCTAATGACCCATTGGCTCGGATCATTAGGAAAAGACTGTTTGATGCTACCGCGTTCTTCGTCCAATTGGTATTCCCAAATAGACCAATCGAGTTGTCGTTTCCAGCGAATCTCCAAACTCCCTTCCACTTCTTCATCTTCGGTGAAAAGCGCCCATTCGATAAACGAATCATTCCATTTCGAACCAATTCCCGTCAGCCATTGTGCTTGGACAAAGTAAGGGCAAACGATCAAGAGCAATAAGCATAATCTGTTCATCTTCAATACGGATCATTTTAAGTGTAGACTACAAATATGGAACGACTGTGAAATGAGGAAGTTTTATGCTAGAGCTAAAATGTAGAGTACTATCTACCTCTTAAAACGCAGTTTCTTCTCATTCGTGGCATAGGGATAAGATAAATCCCGAATCTCTACAGAAAGACTCGGGATGCTTTGCGTTAATGATTGCATGCCGTTTGAGTAAAGCGTCTACCTTCGGTAAATCTGTGCAAAAGCAGATTTAGAAGGGGAGATCGTCATCCATATTGCTTCCACCCTCAGAAGATGGAGCATCAGTCATGGTGGGGAAAGAGTCAAAACTGGCATTGGGTACTTCTGCACTTTGGGCAGCACCAGCTTTTTCTAGGCGCCAAGCATCCAAGTTGGTGAAATAAGAAGTACGGCCATCTTTGGTATATTCTCTTCCTCTCAGAGAAAAAGTCACCTTGATTTGCTCATTTTCATTATAGGGGTCGAGCTTATCACAATTGTTTTGCGTCAGCTGAAATTTGATCAATTGGGTGTAGGCACCATCTTCAATCTCGAGTACAAATTCTCTTTTTTTGAAAGAATCGGTTACCTGATTGGTATCAAATTTTTTGTAGAGTTTGCCTTCTATATCGAATGCCATAGGTATGCGTTTACAAATGAAAAAATAAGATTTGTTTCCTGACCCACTAGTCGACCTGAATGGGTTACAGTAAAAAAGCAAGTAAAGATAAGAAAAAGGAAGGGATTTTTCGGTTAAAACCAATAGTAGAAGGATGGAAAAGAGGAGTACCCTGTGAGCAAAATACTTACAGAGTACTGTCAAACCCACTAGCTTAGGATGGAAAGAGGTCTTTGGGTATGGGTTTCAATACTTTAGACGGGAGGGGCTGACTTTTCCATTAGTTGGTAGATATCGGTAGGATTACTGCAAAGTACGGCGCGATTTCCTCTAATGGCGATTGGGGCCTTAATCAAATCCGTGTTGTAACGAATGACATTTAGCCAACTTTCATTATCAAACTCTCTTCCTCGGATGTGTTTTTGGTAATAGGGATGAGCCTTATTCAACAACTCTTTGGGATGCATATCCAACTGCTTTAAGATTTGCTGCCAGCTCATGTTGGTCGATGGAGTCTTTGAGTAACTATAGGTTCGAACATGGTTGGTTAAACCCTGGGCGTGGGCAACTGTTTT
>JBCCSR010001117.1:0-2494 GCA_039199865.1 Bacteroidota bacterium | reverse complement strand
CTACGATTTTATGGCGCAAACTTCAAGTGAAATAATCAATAATGTAAAAGGTATAAATCGTGTCGTTTATGATATCAGCACAAAACCACCAGCCACCATTGAATGGGAGTAAGTTGCTCTCTTTCCTATTGCTTTTCCTGTTGTTGGCTGCTTCTTGTGATTCTTTAAAAAAGGCGCAACGAACGGATCATTCCGATTCTTCCAACAAGGATAAGACCGAGCTCGAAGAGATTCAAGGCAAAAAAGTGTTCAATCCTCAGACCGGAAAATTTGAGGAAGTCACCGTGGTCGGTGGAACAATGGACACCATTGAATGGACAGATGTTCCTGTCGAGGAAAAACCACCCATCATTTCCGACGGATCGGGAGACTCCGGTATTCGAACCGGTGGTGGAACAATCACAGATCCAGGAGGACAGCTGGCTTCCTACGATGTAGCCGTCTTACTGCCTTTTTTGGGAAATAAATTTCGGGAATTTGAAAACAGTATCGACGATAAATCTGATCTGGCTTTGAATTATTACGCGGGAACCAAATTGGCATTTGACGACTTATCATCAGAAGGCATCCAATTGAACGTATCTGTTTTTGATACCGAAGCCTCCGAGAATAAGACCCGAAATTTGCTGAAGCGCTCAGAGTTGATGAAAGCTCACCTGATCCTTGGACCAGTCCGACGCAACAACCTCAAATTGGCCGCAAATTTTGCCAAGCAAAATAAAAAAGTACTGGTTTCTCCATTGAGTCCCAGTACTGCGGTGACGACGGATAATCCCTATTATATCCAGGTCAGTCCCTCCCTGCAAAGTCATTGCGAAGCCATTACTCGACACGTATTGGACAATCATGCGGCCGAAAATGTCGTTCTGGTCTGTCGAAATAAAAGTGCCGAAGTGACTCGGTTGAAATATTTTCAGGAAGCCAATATCGCTATTAATGGCAGTAGCTCGGTTGAGCGGCTAACGGAGTTTGTCATTCCCGATCAGTCTGTAGACTTGAACGAAACGGATCTCACTCCCTACATTCAGGATGGGAAAACAACCGTATTTATCGTTCCTTCTTTTAGTAACCAATCTTTCATTTATTCTTTGATGCGTAAAATTAGTGTGGCGAAAAGACAAAATAAGGTGGTGGTTTACGGTATGCCTCAGTGGATGAAGTTTGAACGGGCAGGGCTTGACTATTTCGAATCTTTGAATGTACATGTGAGCAGTGCCAGCAGCATTGATTTGGACGACCCCAATGTCCTTACTTTTCGGCAACGATTTTTTGATCGCTACGGAATGATACCTAGCGTGGATGCCTACGTTGGTTATGATGTGATGATGTACTTTGGTCGGATGATTAAAAAACACGGTACTGCCTTTAACCAGGTCATCGATAGTGAGCCCAAGCATCAATTGCATACTTATTTCAGCTTCGAACCCGTTGCGCCACAAAGCGTTAATGTCGAGAATTATTCGGCTATTGATCGTTATGAAAATAAGCGTGTGAACATTTTGGTCTTTAAAGACTACTATTTTCAAGTTGCCAATTAGTTGCCAACTAAAAGATTCAAGGCCAATATATGATTCATTGGTCTCGTTTAATGGTCATGAAATCAAAATATGCTCTTTGGGGACTCTTTTTGGCTAGTTCCTGCTGTATTTTGTCCTGTCAGTCACAAAGTTCTTCCTCCTCGCATGCATCTGATGAAAGCACTTTAGCCGTATTGCCTGCCGAAGTGGCAATGGCTGAAAAAGATCAGGTTCCCAAAGCGGTGGTGCCATCCTTTCCTTTAGATACCAGTTTTCATTTTCCCTGGCTCAGTGCATACCAAGCAGAGGATTTATTGGTCAATCAAATTCCAGTACCCGAGGGGTTTACTCGGATAGCCCAACCAGCAGGTAGCTTTGGGACTTGGTTAAGGCATCTGCCGTTAAAAGCATCGGGCACTGCTGTACAACTATACAATGGCCAATTAAAAGGCAACCAACAAGCCCATGCCCGGGTAGTTGATATCGATGTTGGCAAAAGGGATTTGCAACAATGTGCGGATGCGGTGATGCGGCTTAAAGCGGAGTATCATTTTGGTAGGGGAGAATTCAGTGAGATTCATTTTAACTTTACCAGTGGAGATCGGGTATCTTTTGACGATTGGCGGCGTGGACGAAAACCAAGTATTGTGGGCAATAAAGTATCGTTTAGCGAAAGCGGCTCAACGATTGACAATTCCTATTCCAACTTCAAGCGTTATCTACGCCAAATTTTTAGTTATGCGGGTACTGCTTCCCTATCGAAAGAGTTGCGCGCAATAGATCGTAAGGAGATGCAAATCGGTGACGTCTTCATTCAGGGTGGTTTTCCGGGGCATGCATTGATTGTGTTAGACATGGCTGAAAATGCTACGGGGCAGAAAATTTTTCTCATCGCCCAAAGCTACATGCCTGCACAAGACATTCACATTTTACAAAATCATGCTGCTTCCCAACTCAATCCTTGGTATCCCCTTGAT
>JBCCSR010001116.1:0-2499 GCA_039199865.1 Bacteroidota bacterium | reverse complement strand
TCTAGAAATGCTAAAAATAAGGTGAGGTTCAATTGATCATCCTTAGTTGATGTAAGGAGGAGGACAGCAGAGTTGCGTTTTACCACCCTTGACATTTTTCGACATTAGTGCACTGATTAAATGTTGGTTGTTGTTCATTTTGATTTGCTCAATTGTTTGCTTTTTGTTTTTCATGATTTGAAGCTTAAAGAATTAGTAAATTTTTTTGAATTGAGAGTGCTTCTAATTAATGACAATGTAAATATAAGTTGAGGATTAGCGATTTCTGTACACAGAAAATTGGGAATTGGAAATGTATAAAGTGATGGAAAGTGATTTATTTATAATGTAAAGTATTGGTAATTAGTTAGTTGTGGTTTTAGTGTTTTGTTGTTTTGAGACGAGTTGTGGTTTTATGGATGAAAAAAATAATTCGATTCAAGCTTTTGGGAAGGCCTTTTGGGTGGTGTAAGGTTTAGCCCAAGGATGTGGGATCCTTTAAAAAATGAATGTTTCCTCTAAAAAGCTTAGAGCAGTACCCGTCTTGGGATGAAGATGAAGAGGGGTAAAGTGATGGTAAGTTTAACACTCAAGTTTATTAAATTCTAACTACGATTGATGATTCCAGACAATAACCGAATATCATTTTGCTCAACAAACACTTTAAATTCCTTTGCAGCCTGCGCAACATAAACCAACGAAAAATCTTCGAAAAAATGAATGATATTTAAATGGTTTTTGGCAAGGTTGAGTGCTGTCTGATTTTGAATATAAATGATGGCTGCTATGTCATCTGTATCATTTGCCTTGTTCACTTGCTGTTCAAAAATAGGGTCTATCCAATAGGGAATAAACGAAGAAGTTCGATGATTAGAAAATGGTTCGATGGTCGATTGTTGTAAGGCTTTATACATTTCAAAAGGCTGAACAATCCCTTTACCAACACGATATTTTTGTTGCTTATTTGCTTGATAAGCCGTTTTGTATAGTATTTGGTACAACTGCTGAGTAGAGATATCGGGATAAATGCCTTTCATTAGAGCCATTATTCCAGCCACCAAAGCGGCGGACATAGAAGTACCATTGGTCAAGGTATAGCTACCGCCCCGTTGAGCTACTCGAATATTTTCTCCAATCGTGACGATATTGGGTTTCTGAACTTTCAGATGTGTTTTTAGATGAATATTCCCCGAAAAACTAGAAACATTTCCATGATCATCCACTGAACCAACAGCTAGCACTTCTGGAAAGCAAGCTGGAGAAACATAACTATTGATACCTCCATTGCCCATAGGCGCGATAATCGGAATATTTTTTTGCCAAAATGAACGCAGCGCGACTTCTAGGATAGGATGATAACCCTGAAATCCCAAAGGCATACACAATACATCAATTGGTTGATGTAACAGCCATTCTAGTCCTTTGAGTATTCTAAGCAATCTTTTTCCACCTTCCAATGCGCCTACTGCATACAATTGAGCTTTTGGTGCAATGCCTGTAAAATGATTAGCAGCGTCATTCCCCACTATCAAACTCGCAGTTTGAGTGCCATGTCCCGTATCATCTTTAAAGGCTGTTTTGGGTAGAATATAACCATTAAAATCAATCAGACAGCCATTAGTTGTGGTCTGTTTGAATACGGCGTGAGTAGTATCCACACCAGAGTCTATAAGACCAATGTGGACCCCTTCACCTAGTATGCCCAGTTGATGTAAACGCTCAACTTGAGTAGTAAAACTAGCTCTTATCGGCTTCGTCATCGTCTTTTTCTTCCGTTTCCGTTGTCACGTTATTGGCAAATCCTCCAACTCCACTAGCTATACCAAAAATTAAATCTAAGGAGCCAAGTACAACCATAGAGAGACCATCGGATTCAGTTACACAATATTCTGTATTTAAGAATTGTAATGATTGAGTTCCGATACCCAAGCAATTGATCAATCCACCATCAGGGTCATGATTATCTACCGCAATATCAATCGCGAATCCAATTCTTGTAAGTCCAAGCATAGATTTTATAGCTAAAGGAATATCATTGGTATTGAGATAAAAATTTCCAGTGCCAGGTGATTTTGTTCCTAATATAGCTGTATTTTCATCCGCATCACCATCACTATTATCCTCACTATCGCTAGGGAATAAAGCCACCACTTTACCTATAATATTGATGGTCGGCCCGCCAAGGTTCAATCCTGCCAATGTCCAATGCTTCCAATTGGCGTCTTTGTCCATAATCCGAGCAGCGAGGTTGGTGGACCAAAAGAAAACATTAAGTATCGTATCGATATTCCCTATAATATCGCTCTTTTTTTGACTCACCGACATCGTACCTAATCCTTCTTCATCCTCTATATTGTTATCTGATAAAATTTCTTTACCCGAAGTAAAATCTGAAATGGCTGATGATAAGCCCAGCGCGATATAAGCAAATGGAACTACATAATTATCAAAATCATTGATGAAATCCTCCGCGCGGCTCGTACTGCTAGCCATAGCTGCTGGTTTGGCCTTAATTTTGGG
>JBCCSR010001115.1:0-2500 GCA_039199865.1 Bacteroidota bacterium | reverse complement strand
GTAGAGGATCAAGAAAATACTTGACTTTGTTGGTTCAACTATGTAATCGCGGTTTTAGCTGATGATAAATGAGTTGTGCAAGATGGAATAAGGCTTCGTTGTTGTTATTGAGTCGATTGAATTTGATCTGATTGAAGTGCTCTTTCGTCAAGGCAATTGAATCGACCTGTTGCAAATAGCTTAAGCCAATGATCAGTTTTTTCTTATTGTTGGCAACATTTGTTTTGTTGAGTAATGATAAGATTAAAAACTTAAAAATCCGGTTTAGAGGATTATTGATTGTGTAGTCATCATACCGAACATAATGGAGATGTTTGAGAATGGGATTGTGTCGCAGTGTTTCCGCCACCATAATTTTCCCCTTGATGAATGCTTGATTGCCCTCTTGTTGAACATAATTTCTGTGGACACTTTTTCTAAATTGTCTAAGAAATTCGTCGATGAAAATCTCAATAAATAGTTCTAACAAATCGGTAGTTGTAGCGCCTTGCCACTGGGGAGGAAGTTTTTTGATCTTGAAATATTGACTGGTAGCCAGCAGTTGGTATACAAAGTGGAGCGCATCAGCCGCCTCTAGGGTCGCTAATTGAGGCGGGGCAGTTGTCGCGTAGACTTTTGGTAAAACTTGTATTCTGGTAGCACCAGATTGGAAAAAGCCCACGTAGTGTTTGATGGTTAAAATGCCTTCTTCTTGCAGGGAAAAATTGGCGTTGCCAATGAGCTCTCGAAGTTGATACAATGCATCCCGATGCTCCTTATACGCTGGAATTTTTTTGGGATAATCTTCGAAAAGAGTTAAAGTTGTTGGACTCACAGCTTCTGATTTTGTACGTTTACAATGGCCTGTTTAAATCGTTCATCGTGCTCGATCCATTTAATTTGTGCGGAGTTTTCGTCGATGAAATTGGAGGTGACAATGGAGGCAATCGCCTTTCCATCATTGTAGAAGTACTCCATCAACAGGGGAAGAATTTGATAATACCAAATCAACTTCAATTGTTTTAGATGGTATACATCCAAAAAGTAAGCATGCCCAATTCTATGGTCTCGATCTATCTTCTGGGTAATCTGTTCATTCAGCCTTTCCAGAAGTAATGCCAAATCAATATCATCATCGACGAATGGATCATTATTTTTAATGACTTCTACATCGGGCTCGAGTTCTTTAAAAGCAAACCTTCTCCTGAGTGCCGTGTCCAAAAGAGCAATACTACGATCGGCGGTGTTCATGGTACCGATGATGTATAAATTGGCAGGTAGCGAAAAGGTACTTTGTGAATAGGGCAGTTGCACCTTGATTTTATCCCTTTTGTCCTTTTCAATTAAGGTAATGAGTTCCCCAAATATTTTAGAAATATTGCCCCTATTGATTTCGTCGATAATGAGAAAATGGGGGAGGGCGGCTGACTTGGGTTTTTTATTTTCTGCTTCATCGATCTGGAGCATCTCTTTGATGTCTGAAAACTCGATTCGCGTCAACTTGTATACTGTTTTCAAGGTCAAGCGGACATTGTCATTGTATTTGAGTATTTCGAAGGGTTGATCAAAGATTTTGAGCCAGCTTACTTTTCGGCGGTGAAAATAATAGTTGGGCTTGGTCTCATCTCTGTAGTAAGCTCCTGTAACCACTCCGATTGCCCTGATTGAATTCACACTGGCAAAAACGAGTACTACGTCACCAATTTGAATTTCATTGACAAATTTGTAAATCGTATCTGAATCATTGGTTGGGCGATCTGACCCGTTGGTATTTTCCTTTTCCAAGGCTTGATAGATGTCTTGCTTGCTCCAGTTGTGTAAGTCTTCACCGGGCAACCAGCCAATAGCAATGGTATTGCTTTGGATACAATCTTTGTAGACCTCTTCCTCCTTTCCACGTGAGCCCAGTGAAACTTTCCAAACGGTACTACTTTCTCCGATATGCTGAAGTTGATTTCCCTCAAAATCTTCCTGTAGTTGACTGATCACTGCTTTATTGGCCATTTGGCGAAGGATGCCAGGTTTGACCTCATATTTTAAGCCATGACTTTGCCCACTTTCATTGTCGTTGGTCATCGGACGGAGTCCTTCAACGAATTCTTCGTAGGAAAAAGACTGATGAAAAGTGACAAAGCGAACCCTTCCTTGTTCGGTCAATTCTTGGAAGGTCGTTTCTTCTTCCGTTCGATCGTATTCAAACGCCTCAATAATTTTTTCCACGGAGAAAGTTTTTCCGGTACCGGGAGGGCCATACAAAATGAGATTGGGATTGAATTGTAAAAGATCAACGTACTCCTGGTAATGGTCGTAGTCTTCGTGCGTAGCATCAGGCTCTACTGAGGGAGGAGCCGTACTTGTCGCATTTGCTTTTCTAGGATGCGTTCTCTTTCGTCCGACCAAAACATTATCGTAAAGTTTGACGGGACTATTGACTTTGAAAAATCCTCTGCGCTTCAATTCTTCAATAACTGCCTTGAGGTACTTTTCCTTATTTGTTGCCAAGTCTTTGATAGAAAACTCC
>JBCCSR010001114.1:0-2500 GCA_039199865.1 Bacteroidota bacterium | reverse complement strand
GGAACCACTCAATATGTCCGCTTTGGCCAATGAGTTTTACAACATTGATGGCGTCAACTCCATTGATTTGGGCATTCCTAAAATTGATGGAAATGATATTGTTATCAATCGCTTGGACGGAGGCTGGGAAGTACAATACGTATTGCGTTTTGGTTCTTTTGTCAGTGGAAAAGGGAAAAAACACATTTGGACCTACAACGCCATGGATGATGGTGAAATCATTTTCATTCGCGAAGCAGGTGATCCAGTTCCAGAGTGGATGCGTTGCAATTTTGAAGAAATTAATTTAGCCCGAGGCTAAATTGTTACAATATACACCGACTGTTCAACTGAACTCTATCAGTAGAAAAGAAAAAGCCAAGTCGTCAAACGACTGGCTTTTTTTATTTGGTAATCCATCCATTTATTCGGATGGTGATCTTCAATTCGATGGTTAAATGAGAGGGATTATACTTCTACTCCACCCAAGACTGTCGCCTTGGCAGCATCCAAAATCTTTCGCGTTCCCGCAGCATCGGGCGCTTGAGCGTAAACCCGCAAAACAGGCTCTGTTCCGGAAGGGCGAATCATGACCCATTCATCATCACTGAGGTAAAACTTGAAGCCATCAGTCGTTTCCAAAGATTGAACTTCGAAAGTACCAAACGCTTTGTAGGGATTATTTTTACACGTCTCAATAATGGCCAATTTTTGCTCTTCCTTCAAACGCAGATCATCTCGATCGCAATGAAAAGTACCCACCCGACTGTAGATCTCCTGAATGAGTTCTTGCAAAGATTTTCCGGTCTTAGCCATAAACTCCAAGATAAGTAAGCCCATCCAAATGCCATCTCTTTCGGGAATATGTCCTTTCACGGCCAAGCCCCCTGATTCTTCGCCACCAACCAATACATCTTCCTTGGTCATAATTTCAGCGATGTATTTAAAGCCAATCTTTGTCACTTGGATTTCCAAACCAAAAGACTCGGCCAGTTTACGCATCTTATCGGTTACGGAAAAGGTAATGATGACCTTTCCGGTCTCCTTTTTGTGTTCAAACATGTACAACAATAACAAAAGCAGCAAATGATGCGAATCGACAAAATCACCGTTTGCATCATACATTCCAATCCGATCGGCATCACCGTCGTTCGCCAGACCTAGGTCGATGGTCGCATCATTTTTTATCAGGTTGGATAATTCTGTGAGATTCCGGTGAATGGGCTCTGGTGCCTGTCCTTTGAAAGAGGGATCATCATCACAATGCAATAAAACGGCATCTGGCAACAAGCGGGCAACGGCCCGCTGGCCAGCACCATACATGGCATCGTAAGCCAATTTAATATTGGCATTTCTAATGGCGTCAAGATCAAAATTTTCTCGTACATGATCTAGGTAGATGCCTTCTAAATCGATGTAATTTAAAAGTCCTTGATCAAACATTTCCTCTAAGCTGGGCAATGCCAAAGTACAGACCTCTGGGACCAATTCTTCCACCGCGGCAATGTCTTTGGGAATGGTTGGACCACCATAATGAGACTTTAGTTTAAAGCCATTATAAGATGGTGGATTGTGACTCGCAGTAATGACCACTCCAAGGTGAGAACTCGTTTTGACTACTCCCAACGAAACCATCGGAGTCGATACAAACCCTTTGGCGAGATTGACCTTGATGTTGTACGCTCCCATCACTCTGGCCGTAGTTTCGGCAAACAATTTACCGGCAAATCGACAGTCGTGGCCGATTACAACTTTGGAAAAACCATTTTCAATCATCCATTTGGCAGTACCTTCGGCGACACGTTTGACGTTATCAACTGTATATTCTTGAGCAATAATGGCGCGCCAGCCGTCCGTCCCAAACTTAATTTTTGTCATATTTTTATATTTTGAGAAAGTTTAGATGTCTATGTGCAATAACAGTAGACAAAAATACTAAATTGAGCAAACTTTATGCAATACTTGCCCATAGAGTAATCATCAGCTTGTACGAAAACCCTTAAAAAAAGTTATTCACAAATACTTGGAACTAAAAGATACCTATCGACATAAAGGATTACGGAAAAAATTGATGGCCACCGTAAAAGGTAAGGGCATTAGCGATGAACGAGTGCTCGCCGCTATGATGGCCGTTCCTCGCCATTTTTTCCTGGAAAAAGCCTTTGAAGAATGGGCTTACCAGGACAAGGCCTTCCCCATTGGAAAAGAACAGACAATCTCTCAACCATTTACCGTCGCTTATCAAACGCAACTCCTCCGTATCAAGAAGCGAGATACCGTGATGGAAATTGGGACTGGATCGGGATATCAAGCGGCAATTCTGGCAGAGCTTGGTGCAAGGGTTTATACCATTGAAAGACAAGAATGGCTACACAGGAATGCCAAAAAGTTGCTCAAAGCTATGGGCTATGGAGGCATTCGCTTTTACTTTCGTGATGGTTACAAAGGACTCGCAGAATTCGCTCCTTTTGACAAAATTATCGTCACCGCAGGAGCACCAGACATCCCTACAGCCCTAAAG
>JBCCSR010001113.1:0-2507 GCA_039199865.1 Bacteroidota bacterium | reverse complement strand
GGAACACCATTTAAGTCCGTTGCACTAATCGTTTGAAAATCAAGAATGCTTTCTTGGGAGATGGGAACATTTTCAAATTTACCTTCCGAAAAAGTTCCTCCATTATCTGCCAACACGGCAGAAAAGGTTCCCGAAATCGTTGAGCCATTTACACTAATTTCGAGGGTACCACTACTGCTTTTCAAAGGTACCGTTGCCCCGGTATCAAAATAGAAAGCAGTCTTTGCCTCATCAGTAGCCATTACCGATTCAGCAGCCGTATAATTTTGACTTTCTTTATCCGAAAGGATGATCCAAAGTACTCGGGGATTGGCCAGGGAAGCCGCTTCTGCCAAATGGACCAAGTATCCTTCCTCCGTTTCATAGGCTTTTACCACATCAAAGACCACTTCCTCTGTATTGAATTCAACCGAATGATCGGGAACAATCGGATCGCCCCCCTCCTTGTCTTCGCAGGCCATGAATGTTAGTAGGGCGAATAAAAACAAATACTTTTTCATATTACTTTTATTTTTTTGATGGTTCTAATTTATCGTTTGTGTTTGGCCCAGCATTGCTGGTCCAAATCCTTATATTTCTTTGTTTGCTGAACATCTCTGCGACCAAATTCATTCATGGTAAAAGTAGCTTTGATTCCCTCGACCATACAATCGCAGTAAGCGTCAATATCCAGCTGCTCTGCCATCCCCTTTTGGGTCAATTCATCTCTAAGTCCAATTTTGATGCCTCTTTCCATGTGGGGCAACATGACATCTGATAATTTGGCCTTATTGCGTACATCAGGTGCGGCGGGTTGACAGTCTTTAGAGATACGAAGCAATTGTGGATCATTGGACAATTTGAGGAATTCTAGGTCTCCTTTCCGAAGCAAACTCACCTTTGCTCGATCGTTCTTATACTGCTCATAGACCTTGGGAATCAAGCATTCACAGTATATTCCGATTTCTTTGGTCTCTCCGATGATGGATTGATTGGAGGCGATACAACTCTTGATGGGAATTTTCATCCAATCGGCAGGCCATTCCTCATTCGACTGACAAGTCGCTAACCAAAAAGAAGTAGCCATTATTGCTGCAACAACTGTCAAACGTCCAAAAGAATTTTTTTGTATACAAAACATGCTTATTTATTTAAGTGGCTTAGCCTAAAAAAGGTAACAGCTAAATGGGTAAAAATTTGTAGGAATCGCTTCATCGTGGAACTATCGGGACGGTGTTCGACTACAGAAGCCTCTCTCGTATTAATATTTTGTTGGTCTTCATTGTTCTTTTCCAATTGTTTTTTGTGTGCAAATGCTTTCATTCGCTCTAGCTGTTCCTCCACATTCCATTTCAACTGGAACCTGCGACCACTTAAAAACTCAGCCACGGGTTCAAGTCCAACTTCGGCACGTCTTTGATCCACATTTTCTGGGTCGAAGACGGGCCAAACGTCAAAAGTTTTTGTCTCCGGATAAAGTTTGCACACCAGCAGATTTCCTGTGTACATACCCAAAGTAGCCCTTAATTTGTACCGGAGGCTTTTCTTTTGTTGTAGGCACTTTCGTATTTCAGCAATGCCTTCCAAATCGATACGACCTCTGGCCAAAATTGATCATCGAAATCTGAGTCGGTATTGATGAGGAGGATCTTACCCATTTCAGTTTTCGGATCAAAATACATTGCGGTCATCGCTCCTGGATCAGACCCATCATGTCCAATGACAAGCTCTTTCATTTTTAAAAACTGATTGCTGAATGTGATAAAGATGCCAAAGGCTTCTCCCTCCGCTGGGTTTGGGAGTTGTGGTCTCTCAAATAGCTTTTCATAACGCTCTTTGTTGAGTAGAGTTCCCTGTCCTTTGTAGCCTTTGATCAACTCTGTTAGGAATAGACCAAGATCCTGATTGGAAGTGATGAACCCCCCATCCGGATAGGTGATCAAATCATATTCAGCGATCAACATTTCTTTATTGGCAAACAATCTTGAACGCTTCGTAGTATCAATATCGTTTTCCGACCAACCAGAAGCAGTCATTTTTAAAGGTTGAAGAATGTGTTCTTGGGTAAAAGATCGATAATCTTGTCCGGTTGCCAATTCAATAATCTGGGCACAAAGCGTAGCTCCTAAGTTTGAATAGGCGGTCGTTTCTCCTGGTTTGGTCTGGGCAAAGGTTGCTTTTTCATACCATTTCCCATCAATCGTAAGGCTATTTTTGATAAAATCAATCATTGAAATTTTACTTTCAGGTTGATTGAACCAGTCGTACACGCCCTCATTATCATCATGCACTGATTTTTTTAAGATATATGATCTGGAATATACTTCATCTAGGTCAATGATTGAGGAACTATGATGGGCCAAGTGCTTGATCAGTATGGGTATGTCAGGATAATGTGGGTTGGTAATTTTGAAGGGCAGGTATTGGTTTATCGGATCGTTGAGTTTTAACTTCCCCTGTTCTTGTGCCTTCAAAAGAGCAATGCCAATTAAGGTTTTGGAAATGGAAGCAATATTTTGGATGGTACT
>JBCCSR010001112.1:0-2526 GCA_039199865.1 Bacteroidota bacterium | reverse complement strand
GGTATGTTTTCAAAGCGGCCAATAACTTGATGATCAATGAGTTTAACCACCGTAAAGTAAAACTGAAATTTCAAAAGGTAAAGCCCAAGGAAAGTACCAACGAAAGCCCTGTCTTTTTGTTAGAAGAAAAGGAGTTGAAGGCACAATTGGAAAATGCCATTGCCGAATTACCCGAAAAACAAAGAGTTGTCTTTTTGATGAGCCGGATCGACAAGAAAACCTATAAGGAAATTGCGGAAGTTTTGGGCATTAGCAAACAAGCCGTGGAAAAAAGAATGTACAATGCACTTGATAAGCTGAGAATGGTATCGAGTAAAATAAAGTAGGGCAGTAGGTAGGTCTTTTGCTCGGACAGCTGTCTTTACAGTGGAAATTGAAACCTCATTTTAACCCAACCCACTCTTTTCATTCCAATGGGGTGTTCAAATGTTGATCATAATAATTAAACCTACGATGAAGAATGATGAATTGTTACACAAATGGATTAATCGCACCATCAGCCAAGAGGAACTGGAGGAGTTCAAACGCCGTCCGGAGTACGAGCAGTTGGAACTGGTCTATCAAAATACGGCAGATCTAGAAGCGCCAGACTTCGATGGAGCGTCAATGTTAAAAGAAATATTGGCGGATCCACAAAGAGAAGCGCAGGCCGATGCCAATGACAACAGTCGCCCCTTGCGAAAGAAAAGCCGATCCAATTGGATGGCATTGGCGATCGCCGCTAGTGTGCTGTTTTTGATCGGCTATTTTTTCTGGCCTTCAAGTCAATTGGTTCGTTATCAGTTGGCAAAAAATGGACGCATTGAGGGCAGTCTACCGGATCTTTCGACCTTTGTTTTAAATGCCGAAACAACTTTATCCTATGATAAAAATAGTTGGGACAGCAACCGATCCCTCCGTCTCGATGGAGAAGCCTTTTTTCAAGTAAAAAAAGGATCTACCTTTATCGTTAAGACTCCACTCGGGAAAGTACAAGTTTTGGGTACGGAATTCAATGTAAAAAATAGAGCAGGCGTTTTTGAGGTGACCTGTCGAGAAGGCAAAGTCGCCGTTATTAGCAAAGGGAAAAAGCAAGAAGAAACTTTAATCGCCGGGCAATCCGTACGGATCAATCGGGATGGAACGGTAGAGCGGAAAGAGGGGCTTTCCCGTCAGGCCGACAGCTGGGTCAATGGCATTACCAAGTTGACCAACGTTACCACCCGCGAATTGATTGCTGAGCTAGAAAGACAGTTTGACATAGAGATTGAAACTGGAGATCTTGATTTGAATCAGAGAATTTCTTGTAACTTTCAACACGAAGATTTGAAATTGGCCCTTAAAACGGCGACTTCCTCTTTGGGCGTACAATTTAAGATCATCGACAAAAAGAAAGTCATTTTGAGTAAGTAGCTTTTAGATTTTGGTACTCGCTTGTCAATGCCAATTGATGGAAATGGATCTTGGATCCATTTCAGCGTATTGCATTATTAGTTCTCCCAATCTTAAAGCTAATAAACAGCGTAACTACATTGAATTATAAAGGACTTTTTTTCCTGCTTTTGTTGATCGGAATTACAGAAAGAGCATTTGCTCAATCTGCTACGTATCACTTGCAGTTTGACGAAACTCCTCTCGAAAAAATTTTCGAGTATCTGGAATCGAATCATAAAGTGCTATTCTCCTACCGACCACAGGACATCAAAGCAGTCGATTGTACCATTCATTTACAAACATCGAGTTTGGAAAAAGTGATGCAACAACTATTGCAGTCCACTGCCCTTGCTTTCGAGATTGTGGACCAAAATTATGTGCTGATCAAAGCAAAACCTAAACAAGATCAGATTCCTTCGCTAACCAAGTCACAAAAAACGTACACCGTTTGTGGGAAAGTTAAAGACGTTTATACCAACGAAGTACTGGCTTTTGCCAACGTTCGATTGAAAGGGAGCAATATAGGAGTCAGTACGGATGCAAAGGGCTATTTTGAACTGACATCTTCATTTGCCGAAACGGATCAATTGAGCATTAGTTATGTAGGTTATCAAACAAAGACTTTACAATGGAGGACTTTGCATCGCAAAAGCTGTCCAACCATTCCAATGGATTATCCGTCTTATGATGAGGAATTTATCGTTGTCACCGATTATCTGTCCGATGGGGTAGACTTGGTAGAAAATGGAGCGGTTACACGATTGGATTTGACTAGGGTGGGCAGTCTGCCTGGTCAAGTTGAGCCCGATGTGCTCGGAGTAGCCCAATTTCTACCTGGGATATCCTCACCCGGTGGAAAAGCAGCCGACATTTATATTCGTGGAGGTACGCCAGATCAAAACTTAATGATTTGGGAGAGCATTCCCATTTATCATACTGCCCATTACTTTGGGATGATCTCTGCTTTTAATCCTTTTATCATTGAAGAAATGAATGTGTATCGAGGAGGATTTGGGGCCGCCTACGGTGGTCGTTTGGCGGGGGTCATTGAATTGTACTCTGGAGACGAGCGTAGCCAACGCAATTACTGGGGGGCAGGTAGCAATATGACCC
>JBCCSR010001111.1:0-2530 GCA_039199865.1 Bacteroidota bacterium | reverse complement strand
TTTTTGTAGACTAGGAATTCCATCTAACACGGCAAACCGATAAAAATCGACAACGTATTCAGCAAAAAACTCCCTCAATGAAATGGTCATTGTTGATCTTACTGGTTTTGTGCCATTGGCAAATAGTAAGCGCCCAGCTATGTAATGGCAATCTCGGCGAAAATATATTTGAAGAAGGTGATTTCGGGGCTGGCCCCACCAACTTGTTGTCTCCAGATCCTGGGATTGCCCCAGGCTACACCTATACTTTTGATGTTCCTCCCGTAGATGGGTCTTATACGGTGACCAACAATACGGCACCTTGGTCGAACTTGTGGCCAAGTTGGTTGCGCATTGGTGACAATAGCCCCGACCCCAATGGCTACATGATGGTGGTCAATGCCAGCTTTTCACCGGGTATTTTTTTTCGTCAGACCGTAGATGGTCTGTGCGAAAATACTACTTACGAGTTTTCTGCCGATATCATCAATCTCATTCGTCAGGTCGAACCCGGACACATCAGACCCAACGTTTCTTTCGAATTGGATGGGGTTACTCGACTCAACACCGGGGAAGTTCCTCAATCTACCCAATGGATTACCTATGGCTTTACCTTCCAAACCGCTCCGGGGGTAGAAGAAGTCACCCTCACCATTCGCAATAATGCACCCGGAGGTATCGGCAATGATTTGGCTTTAGACAATATTTCGTTTCGTACTTGTGGCAACAATGCGTTTATCAATACTCCCCAGTCTATCTTTATTTGTGAAGACGACAACGATCCTGCACCCATTACTGCGGAGGTAGATTTGAACCAAACTTTTATTCAATGGCAGCAAAGCCTGGATAACGGCAATACTTGGAATAATTTGATCGGAGAAGAGGATCAAATTTATTTTCACAATCAATTTTCTCCAGGTATTTATTGGTATCGCTACCTATCGGCTTCCAGCCCGGACAACTTGCTCAACTTTAAATGCCGGACCCTTTCGGATCAAGTTCGCATCGAAGTGCTTCCTCTGATCTATGCGCAAGCCGACACCATTTGTGCAGGAGCTACCTTCATTTTTGGAACCGATACCCTAACTGACAGTGGTCAATACACGGCTAATCTGATCTCTTCAATTGGTTGCGATAGTATCGTCCAACTAGATTTGACAGTGGTAGAGAATGGACTGGTAATTGATGTGGACAAAAGTCTGCCGTCCTGTCCAGAAGATGCCAATGGTCAGATCAGTATTTTGGGCGTGAGTGGGGGAGCTCCTCCTTTTCGCTATCTATTGGATACAATGGAACAGGTCGATGCGGTGTTTACGGATTTACCAAGTGATCGATATCTGTTAAGGGTGGAAGATCGTTTTCAATGTAGCACTTCGGTCGAGGTAGATTTGATCAATGATCAACAATTTAGTATTGATGCTGGTGAGGATTTGGTATTACAGTTTGGACAGTCCCCCGAGTTTGTTCGCGTTCAATCCAATCAAGTGATTCAAAGTATTAGCTGGACACCGGGCGCTTTTCTGAGTTGTTCCTCTTGTGATGAAGTACAGGTCAGCGCAGCCCAGAGCCAAACCTATGTTATCGAAGCGCTAAATGAGCAAGGCTGTCTGGCTACAGATAGTTTGAAGCTAACGGTACTTGCCGAAGAACTGCGCATTTACATTCCCAATGCGTTCTCTCCAAATGGAGATGGAACGAATGACTTTTTTACCGTTTTTTCTTTTGAGCAAACCGTCAGTGCCATCTCTTCTATGCGGGTGTTCAACCGTTGGGGGGCCTTGGTTTATGAAGCCAGGGAAATACCACCCAATGTCATCGGATTGGGATGGGATGGACGAAGGAACGGAGAATTGATGCAAAGTGGTGTTTACACGTATTTGATTGAGCTGGAGCTTTTGGATGGGCAAATCCTCCAGCGAAGTGGGAGCATTACCATTTTGCGTTAGCAATGACAACGAACTTTAGACTTTATTACCAATGATCTATTTCCTTCCTTTACAAAACGATTGGCAACAAAGGCTATTTACTTTCTGAAAATGTGGTATAAATTGTTGTTTATATATTTGGATATATATAAAAAATGATTTATGTTTGATGTGGATTTGCATGAATGCCCAATTTCGGCAAACCCAACAAATTAGCTACAAAGACTTAAGCAACCAAGACGATCCCTCTGTTTTACTTCTCTAGGTGTCATCTAAAAACTATCACTTCTTTATCTAGAAACCTAACTCGTTTTTCCAAACTAAGGCCTGACCTTCCAGTTGAAGTGCCCAGCTTTTTACAATTATTTTTAGTGTAAAAGCCTTGCTCTTCCGGATTTACGTATAAGCATTTGTGCTTCATCGTAGAGGGGGGCTATGGTCTTGATGCAACGATCTTTTCACCTGGACTTCGGTCCAAAAACCATAGCTTTATGAAAAACTTGATTCTTACTAACTTTGTAAGGCTTCTGGTTGAATGCTTTGTATATTGTTGTGAGTAAGGTAGAGCTCCCTCAACTCCTCCATCCCTCCTATTTCATCAGGTAACACACTCGCCTGAACAAAAT
>JBCCSR010001110.1:0-2542 GCA_039199865.1 Bacteroidota bacterium | reverse complement strand
GGCTACCGCCCGACAGTTCTGCCGAAGGCGGACGTTGCCACCCGTCTGGCTTGGATGCAGGCGATGATCGGGGAGGAGCCGCAATATCGAGAGGGCCAATTGCAATCCATGTACCAGACACTGAAAATTTTTCGGCATCCCCACGATGTCTGCGTTGATGATGACGAAAACCTTTACGTTGCCCAGTGGAATGCAGGTCAGACGTATCCAATAAAACTGATTCGGGTATGAAGTGGACCATATTGATCATCCATTGCCTTCTCATGGCTTGCGCCCAAACTGGTCTTGGACAAAAAGTCACGGTAAAAACCGATGAGCCTCATCTTTTACAAGCGGAAGAAGTACAGCTCAGTCCTCCACAACTCTTGATTGATTCGCTGTTTTTTTATCAGTCGACCCAGCTTAAAATGGCATTGAATCTTAGAGGAAGTAATCTTTACTATTCCTTGAATGATGGCCCTGAACAAAGGTATTTCAAAGCTATTTTGATGGAAAAAAGCAGCCACCTCCGCATGCAAGCGAGAAAACCAGGTTTCCAAGCAAGTGATTGGTTGGAACTTAGGACAGTCAAGGTAAATGATAAATTCCGAAAGGCCAAGGTAAGGCTCAGTCGTGAAGCTAGTGAACAATATCCCGGACAGGGCGTCGCCAGTCTAATTGATCTCAAAAAAGGGGGACTTGACTTTCGAGCAGAGTCAGCTTGGTTGGGTTTTCAAACTACAGAGCTGGTCATTCAGGTTGAGCTAGAAGAAATGACTGCTGGTGAGCAGCTTTTTCTTTCTTTTTTATCGGATCATAACGCCTGGATTTTTTTGCCCCAAAAAGTTGAGATTTGGCATGGAGATCAACAAATTGGCCATCAAATTTTGGACCATCCCTCGGAAAGTACCAGAGCGCACTCGCTTATTCTTCCTATCCCACTAACGAAAGGAAATTACCAGCAACTGGACATCAAAATTGTTGCGCTGGCCCAAATCCCCGACTGGCATCCCGGCAAAGGCCAGCTCCCCTGGTTATTTATTGACGAAATTTTGATAAACTGATGGCAGAGTTGATTGGAAGATTTCACCCTTTGATTGTCCACCTCCCCATAGGGATTATCATGCTGGCCTTCCTGATGGAAATCATGAGCCGAAGCCAACGCTACGAATATTTGAAGACCAGCCTCCCCTTTGTTTTACAAGTAGGAATTGCCAGCGCCTTCCTCTCATTGTTTACCGGATGGATCATGCCCAAAGCGGGCGCTTTTGATGAAAAACTTTTGTCCTGGCATTTTTGGTCATCCGTCAGCATGAGTATCGGACTGGTTCTCGTTTATGTCTTTCGACAAGCAGAAAACAAAAGCGTCCAGCAATGGTATTTTCCCTCTTTCATCGCTACCCTATCCATGCTGGCCATTGCTGGTCATTTTGGCGGAAGTCTCACTCATGGGACCCATCATTTGACCGCTCCGCTGGCTCCAAAGGCAGTTACAAAAGTGAGTGATGCCAATCAGTTGTCGATTTACGCGGATATTGTTGCCCCCATTTTTCAAAAGAAATGCAACAGTTGCCACAACACAGGCAAACAAAAAGGAGGATTGCTCATGAGCAATCGAGAAGGTCTAGAAAGTGGAGGGGATGGTGGAAAAGTGATTTTAGTTGGAGATGCCGATAATAGTGCCTTGGTACAACGCTTGCATTTGCCCCTGGCAGACGAAGAACACATGCCTCCCGAAGGAAAAGTGCAACTCAGTAAAAATGAAATACAACTTTTAGAATGGTGGATCAACGAAGGAGCAGATTTTGAAGCTAGGGTCGGACAAGTTCAACAACCCAAAGCCATTCAAACCATTTTAAAGCGCTATCAAAAAGAGGAAACCGCCATTGACCTTGAAGAACTTCCAGCACTGGCTCCACAAAAAATAGCCCAGTTAAATGCTGCTGGAATTTCGGTTATTCCGCTAAGCCAAGATCATCCTTTGGTCTTTGTTCAACTCTCTAGAGATACCTCGCTCTCCCAACGACAATTTAAACAACTCAAGGGGATTGCAGCGCACATCAGCGAATTGGATCTTTCCTTCTCCAACATGACTGATGACTTGATGGCACAATTGGCCTCGTTCCCACATCTGACCAACTTAAAGTTGCAAGCAACGACCATCACTTCAAAAGGGTTAAAACACTTAGGTGGGTTAAAATATCTCCGTTCCCTCAATCTATATGGCACCCAAGTAGATGATGAAGCATTTTCCGTCCTGCAAGGAATAACGGCTTTGAACAATTTGTATTTGTGGCAAAGCCAGGTTAGTGATCAGGCAGTACAGGCATTTTCCGTAAAACGGCCCAGGCTGAAAATCCATCATACTATTGATCAACAAATCTTTGGAGATGCACAATTGAAGCCACCGACGATCAGTGCAGACAAAGATTTGTTTAAAGATACCTTGAGCATTAGTATGCAACTCAATTTCAAAGGGGTGGATATTTTTTACACCTTAGATGGTTCCGAACCCGACCGTCAGTCTTTCAAGTACGAACAAGCATTTCTCATTGATCAGACG
>JBCCSR010001109.1:0-2542 GCA_039199865.1 Bacteroidota bacterium | reverse complement strand
TCGACGCATACGGGTCGATAACGTAGGGTATCGGGAACGATGGAGATGGGAGAAAAACGATCGAGCAGTACATTGCCATTGTAGGGCAATCCATCTTCAGAAGCATAAGTTACATCAAAACAAATATAGCGGTAACGTTTGGAAGGGCGAAACAGCAAATGTATTTTGGTCCAACTGGTAAAATTTAAAGGCTCCGTCGCACCGAGAAATTCCTGCTTGCTCCCGGGAGAACTGCCCGCCCACATCTGTACGCTTACCGCATTATTGTATCGCTCAAGGTTGTGACTACTTCGGTTGTAGACCCTCAAGCTCTTGGACAATTTGGCCCTGAAAGCAATGTGATGAATCCGAAATTTGTCGAGTGGCTTAGACAATCTTTGGCCGATGGCCTCCCAGGTCTTATTGCTCTTGGCGATGAGGCTAATGTAATTTTCACCATGCGCGGCTTTTTCTCTGACATTGAAAAAACTGGTTTCCTTGGAATGCAAATCCGGCGGAGAAATCGGTCCGATACCACAATTGAACCAGCCCTGAGTAATGACGCCAATTTTGGCATTGTCGGCTTCAAAAGATGGATTGAGGATTTTGATTCGATATTGAGCCTGAAGAGAAAAAGTAAGCAAACACAAAACGAGTAGTAAATTGTTTTTCATGAGCTTAGCATTGATGGTTAAACAACTTGTATTAAATATAACCATCCTCTACCTATTTCGCTTAAAAAAAAGTCGACTTTTTACCTAAAATGACTACTCTCCAACAGGCTTGTTGTCTTTCGGTCGCTGATGCTTCCACCTACGATGGGTCCAAAGCCAATATCTGGGTGCTCGCTTAATCTGGCCTTCGAGCAAACGCAGATGGCGTTCTGTAATATCAAATTCAGTAGTACGAGCCGGCTGATCATCGATCAATACAAATTCCAGTTCATAATGGCCGCGCTTGATTCGACGATTGTAGGAGTAAAGAATGGGATAATCGTAAGTTCGAGCAAACTTCTCTGCCCCAAGCAAAACCCCCGTCTCCTGGTTTAAAAACTGTGTCCAATATTGACGTTTTTTGTGGGAACGGGGAGATTGGTCGTTGATAAATACGGTGGCAATAGGCATCTTCGTTGCCAGTTCTAGTAATTCTTTCATTTTGTTGGCCGCAACGACTTTCAGCCCAAAACGCGTTCGGGAGGCTTCCAACTTTTTTTGCCAAAAAGCATTGCTCAAGGGGGTGAAAAGTCCCGCCACCTGATGGGGAATTTGCCGCTGAACGGCCAGCCCCGCCAATTCCCAATTGCCATAATGGGAGGCCGCAATTACAATACTGCGTTTTTCCCGAACAAAGGGCTCGAAAATTTCCGGATTCAAAATGCGACAACGCTGATGAACCTCTCGTTCACTGATACTAAAAATTCGAATGGATTCAACCAATAAATCGCAAAGATAGCGGTAAAAGTCCCGGGACAGTTGTTGAATCTCAACAGCAGACCGGTCGGGAAAGGCCCGAGTCAGATTCTGTAAAACGACCTTTTTGCGATAAGCGACGATATAATACAGGAAAGGATAAATCAAATCCGACAACAGATACAAGACCCTAAGGGGCAATAGAGAGAGGGGTTTGACAATGAGGTAATAAAGGATTTGATTCATAATTGGGTGGATCGATCCAGAACGGCCCCCAAAAATAAAAAGATTTTTGCTAATCCTTGATTTTAGAAACGGACGACTAGACATCCGTTTCCGGTAGCCCTCCTCTGCGATGACCCAAAACGCTAATCTTGTCGAACGTTGAGAATAAAGCCCACTTTAAAAACATTTTCTATACTGATCCGCGGATCGTCTTTGAGCATTTTACGGAGACGGGAAATAAACACATCAAAACTACGGCCAAGAAAATAGTCTTTTTTACCATAAATCTTTTCTACGGCCTCCTCTCTTTTGAGGATTTGATTTTGGTGTAAACAAAGGAGTCGAAGGACTTCATTTTCCTTTTCGGTAATGCGACGTGGAACGCCTTGATAAGACAACTCTTGTCGACAATAGTCAAAAACGTAATGGCCCAGATGGAAATGAGTGGGCAAGACCTTTTCCTGATCCTCACTAGCATACCTTCGGAGGATCACTCGGATTCTGCACAGCAATTCGTCTTCATCAAAGGGCTTGGTGATGTAATCTTCGGCACCAAGGGTAAAGCCGCGCAGCTTGTCTTCCTTCAGGGTTATTGCCGTTAGAAAGAGAAAGGGAATGGCGGCATTTTCTTGGCGAATACGGTAGGCCAGTTGAAAGCCATCGGTCTCGGGCAGCATGACGTCTAACAAACAACAGTCGTATTGCTCTTTTTTGAAACTTTGCAAACCAGTTTCTCCATCTCGACACAACTTGACGGAAAAGCCTTCGGATTCGAGCAACTCCATCAGTAAAAAGCCGAGGTGAAGATCATCCTCTACAATCAGTATCTTTTGCGGAACCATAGGATTATTTAATTATTGCTGGGGATAAACAAATCAAAACGACACCCTTTGTTGAGTTCACTGATAACTTTGATGAACCCCTGATGT
>JBCCSR010001108.1:0-2554 GCA_039199865.1 Bacteroidota bacterium | reverse complement strand
TAGGCCTGTATATTACCCGAACCACTTACGGCAATACGATGTTTTTCGGTGCTTCCCTCCAGATGGATATTTCCCGAACCACTGACGGCGGAAGTGATTTCTGTGGTTGCAACATCTAATTTTACTTTGCCCGAACCACTGACCGCAACGGCTAATTTATCTAGATTGGGGAAATGATTGGTTCCTTCAATGGTTCCCGAACCACCAACGGCTACTTTTTCCAAAGAGGGGAGTGTAATATAAATTTTAATGGCTTTGTGATTGCCTACATTCTCGCGGAAACCGATATTCCAGGAGCCTTTAGACACCTTTGTCTTGAGGTTTTCGATGATGTTTTCCTGTGCTTCTACTTTTACTGATTGCTTGCTGCCTTGAGTTAAATAAACTTTAGCACTGATGCTCAGTCCAACGCTTGAGAAGTTCGACAGATCAAGTGTTTTGGTTACAATCGGCCCTTCACCTTTAATGCCTTTACCCCACCAACTTTGTGCGTCCACCGTTTGAATGAAGAATAAACTCAAAAAGAATAGGGAACTGATCATTAACTTTTTCATATTATTTTGGTTTACTGAGCAATATATTTACTGAAACGTTTGCTCTAATTTTAGATAATGTTTGCTAAAATAAGGAGACTTTATAATATTGAGTCACCTTGGAGCATGTTTAAATTTTGCTTTTAGAAATAAAAATGATTCATTTTTTGTTTAAACGAAGCTCATTTTGGGGTGCACTGCCGAAATTTATTGATCGAGTGTGCTTAAATGAATGTTATGTTAAAAAATGACAAGCAAACAAAAAGAGGGTTGCACAAATGAGGAAAAAGAGTCATCCATTTTGTAGAAAATTAAAAAACTAGCTTTGATTCATGAGAAATAAAATCATCGAGTTGGCCAAGCTGGCGACTCAAGTCGAACCCAATCACCAGCAAAAGCGCCTTTGGCAAAGACAGGTCAACGATTATGCCCAACAATTTTTAGAGACGGAGGAGGAGCGGCCTTGCTACGTCGAAACCGAAGACAAGGGAAAAGGACTGCTTGAATACCCCATTCAGGAAGATCCGCGATCCATGGAGGATTTATTGGAAATTCTTAAAGTCAATGTGGATACCCCAGGTTTGGATCCTACCTCAGGAGGACACATGGCTTACATTCCTGGTGGAGGCATGTATCCATCTGCCTTGGGCGATTATCTGGCCGCAGTGACCAATCGGTATTCGGGGGTGTTCTACTCCAATCCGGGTGCCATTCGAATGGAGAATATGCTGGTTCGATGGCTATGTGATATCATGGGTTTTCCCAAAACTGCTTTGGGCAACCTCACTTCGGGAGGCTCGATCGCCAATTTAATCGCGATTGTTACGGCCCGAGATCGCCAACAAATTCGCTCTAAAGCGGTAGAAAAGGCCGTCATTTATCTGACGCACCAAGCCCATCATTCTGTACAGAAGGCCATTCGAATTGCGGGATTAGATGATGCTCAATTGAGCTATATCGATACCGATGAACGATTTCGTCTGGATATCCATCATCTCCAAGCTCAAATTACCGCAGATAAAAAGGCGGGACTTCGTCCTTTTCTGGTTATTGCGGCAGCTGGAACGACGGATGTTGGCGCCATTGATCCCTTGAATGAGGTGGCGGCAATTGCCGAAAAAGAGAATCTTTGGTTTCACGTCGATGCAGCCTACGGCGGTGCCTTTATCTTGACCGAAGAAAT
This sequence comes from Bacteroidota bacterium, assembly GCA_039199865.1. Taxonomy (GTDB): domain Bacteria; phylum Bacteroidota; class Bacteroidia; order Chitinophagales; family Saprospiraceae; genus JALZUU01. Next base: position 838 of record JBCCSR010001108.1, on the reverse strand, counting down.
CAAACCTGCTTATCAAGGAATTGAAAGAGCAGATTCCATCACGATTGACCCCCACAAAGGATTGTTCATTCCCTACGGAAGTGGTGCTGTGTTGATCAAAGATGTTGAGGCTTTGAAAAAAAGTCATTACTATTTTGCCAATTACATGCAAGATGCTTTGATGGACGATGCTGAGCCTTCTCCCGCTGATTTATCTCCTGAGTTGAGCAAACATTTTAGAGGGTTGAGGATGTGGTTACCCCTCCAATTGTACGGGGTGGCCCCCTTTCGTGCGGCCTTGAGTGAAAAAATCTGGTTGTGTCGTTATTTTTATGAGGAAGTTCAAAAAATTGGCTTTGAAGTGGGACCCTATCCCGAGTTGTCCGTCACCATTTATCGATACGTACCCCAAACTGGTGATGCCAACGATTTTAATGCTGCCCTGGTTCGAGCAATGCGAGCGGACGGAAGTGTTTACTTGACCTCAACGACTATTGAAGGCATTCATTGGCTACGCATTGCGATTCTGCATTTCCGGACTCATCTGAGGGAAATTGACCTATGTCTGCGTTTGTTAAAAGAAAAAGTAGCCATACTGGCGACCGATCTTAAAGAAAGTCGACATCTACAGCATAAGGGTAGTTCATTAAATAGGTGATGGCTTTTTCTAGATCGTAGCCATCAAAGATGACACTGTAAAGCATTTGGGTGATGGGTGTGTGCAGCTTTAATTGTTTGCCAACAACATAGTTTCATCACGATTCCCAAAAGACAAGTATGCCCCCGCCATTGTAATATTTGCAAGGCTCTGGCTAGCCCTTGTTTTATCGCGATGGTTTAATCATGCTCTCATGCTTTC
>JBCCSR010001107.1:0-2559 GCA_039199865.1 Bacteroidota bacterium | reverse complement strand
ATGAACTTTTAGCTCCTTTGCTGCCAATTCCTTTTGATTTCGCTTAACTTCATATTTTTTAAGTGCTTCCTCAATGTATCGCAGGTGTATTCTCGCTACTTCTACCTGCATCTCCTCATACAGATGTAATGGAGCTTTGTGTACGACAGCAGGAAGACTTTCTGGATGGACAGCTTCTTGTTTCCATGAAAGGGGATGTAAAGACTGATGGCGCTTCAAGGTTTGATTGAGCAAATGAAAAACAGACCTCAAGGGCAAAAAAGTCAAGATCAACTTTACGATCTGGCGATGCAATTTCCCTCGGAGAAAATCCCCAATTACATGTACCAAAACGACGGTCAACTGCATTTGAAAGAGGTGACGAAAAATTGGGGATTGAGCCAACCGGGCTACTCCTTTGGTGCTGCTTATGCCGATCTGGATTTGGATGGAGATTTAGAACTCATCGTCTGTAATTCCAACGAAGCGGTACATCTTTTTGAAAACAAAAACCCCGGCAACAACAATTTCCTACAAGTAGCAATCAAAGGCAATCGAATTAATCCACGGGGCTTGGGCACGAAAGTTATCGTATATTTGGGCGACCAAAAATTGTATCAAGAATTGACCTACACCCGAGGCTATCAATCCTCCTCTTCGGAGGTCTTGCACTTCGGTTTGGGCAGCGCCAATATTGTCGATAGCATCGCGGTTATTTTTCCGGATAAAAAGGTTTACAAAAATCAAAACATCAAGGCCAATCAGCAACTAAAAGTAGACCATCACTTGGCCAATCATCCCTATCGCCCATTGGCGGGAACACCTCCCATTTTTGGGGAATCGACCAAAGCAAATCATTTGAATTTTCAACATCTAGAAAATAATTTTGACGATTTTGCTCGAGAAATTTTACTTCCGCACCGACAGTCGAGAAATGGCCCCTTCATCAGTTCTGGAGATGTCAATCAAGATGGCTTTACGGATTTTTTTATTGGAAATGCCAGTGGACAAGCCGGACAACTCTTCCTGCAAAAAGCCAATGGGCAATTTGAAAATGCCCCTCCAAGGGCCTGGAAAAAAGAAGCCCCCTCGGAAGATATGGGCAGCCTGTTTTTTGATGCCGACGGCGATGAGGACCTAGACTTGTACGTAGCGAGCGGAGGATCACAATTTGCTCAAAACTCCCCCCTCTATCAGGATCGCTTGTACCTCAATAATGGGCAGGGTGTTTTTCAAAAAAATCCCAAAGCACTACCCAAACTCTACAGCAACAGTTCCTGCGTTCGCAGCGCCGATTTTGATCGAGATGGCGACCTCGATCTGTTTATTGGAGGAAGAGGCTTAGCGGGCAAATATCCCCACCCCGGAAGGAGTCAATTGTTGGTCAATAACAAAGGAAATTTCAAAGAACAAAGCAAAGCCTTGGCTCCCGAATTGAGCAACATTGGTATGGTTACCGATGCGGTTTGGGCCGATTACAATCAGGATGGCTGGACCGATTTGATTGTAGTTGGAGAATGGATGCAACCTACTTTTTTTAAAAACAATGAAGGACAATTGAGCCAAGATGCCCAAGCCCTAGCAGCAGCCTTGCGAGGTTGGTGGTTTCACATTGAGGCCAGTGATCTGGACAGCGATGGCGACCTTGATTTCGTTGTAGGAAATATGGGTACCAACCACAAATACAAGGCATCGGATCAAAAGCCCCTCTTGGTCTACAGCAACGATTTCGATCAAAACAACACCAACGATATCGTCTTGGCCAAAAACTCCGACTATGGAGTCGTCCCGGTAAGAGGTCGAGAATGTTCTTCCGAGCAAATGCCCTTTATTGCCAACAAATTTAAAACCTATCAGAGTTTTGCCAACGCCAGCCTAGATGATATCTACGGGGAGGAGCTACAACAATCGCTTTCCTATGAAGCCACTGATTTCCGTAGTGGTTGGTTGGAAAATAAAAAGGGACGCTTTACGTTTCACGCTTTTCCCAACCTGGCACAAATTGCTCCGATCATGGGTACGGTGATCAAGGATTTTAATGACGATGGGCAAGTTGATGTTTTGGTGGCTGGCAATCACTTTGATGCCGAGGTGGAGACCGTTCGCCACGACGCTGGAAACGGTTTGTTATTACTAGGACAAACCGATCAAACTTTTGTCCCAAAAACTTTTATCGAATCGGGTTTTTACGCTCCCTTAAATGTCAAAGATTTGGCCTTTTTGCCTTCTGCGCAAAAGGATAGAGCTTTGGTCATTGTAGCCAACAACAATCAGACTTTGCGCTGTTTTACTTTTAAAAACAAAACGAGTACCACGAACAAACCAAGCCAATAAGTTTACTTTTTTTTATGTCTAAAAAACAATATCGTGTTGCCTCATCTAAAAAAAGCCAGTTGCTATCTCTCAATGTTCATTTTGTTGTGCTCGTTTGCCCTGCCTAGTGCTTGGGGACAAAATACTTTTATTGAAGCGGGCATTGGCATCGGAAACGTGCTCGAAGCGGAGCATCGGCCCGGTAAAGCGGAAATTCATCTCGGTATTTTTCATTCATTTCAATTTGGAAAGTTGGGACTCGATTTT
>JBCCSR010001106.1:0-2559 GCA_039199865.1 Bacteroidota bacterium | reverse complement strand
GTTGAAATCCACTTCGTTGTAGATTCCAAACCACTGGTGCTCTTCAGCTGTATTGGTCAATACATCAAAAATTTGCGTCCTGGAAAACAAACTCACTCCCACACTATTAATAGAGACCAAAATGACCTTTTCCGGATCATACTGATAGAACCATTCTGATGTATCTCTAGTTTGTAACAAAGAAATCTCTTTAATGGCGAGTCCATTTTCGTCGATACTCAGTGGGAAACTGGAGTTAAAGCTCAGTTCAACGGTGTCTGCTCTTTTGCGCTGGTACTCTTGAGAGACATTCCATTCTCCAATCAGATTGCTTCGACGAGTGTCGAATGTATTGTCCTCATTACCACAGGAGATGATCAACAAGGCGAAGAGAAAAACAACAAAAAATCTGCTCATAAGCATTGGTGGTTAGATGAAATAATATCCATAGTTAAAAGTACTACATTTTTGAAATATTCAGTTATTGATGCCACCATATTAACAATCAGTTAGTGTGTAGATGCCATATTCCGCAGATAGAAAGCAATGGAATCACTCCTCAATTGGTCAACTTCGGCATTGGAGGGAACCAAGTTTGTTTTTGTATTTCTTTGCGCATCAAATGATCAATAATTTTGCTCAAAAATAACTTGAAGGCAATTTGCCAAACCTTTTCTTAAACTGTCGGGAGAAATATTTGGTATCCTTGAACCCCATTTCATAAGCAAGTGCTTTGATAGAACTACATTGCTGCTGTTCTAAGAGGTGGCGAGCTCGATTGAGGCGCAGTTCCTGCAAATATTGGGAGGAAGATAGACCAGTAAGGGTCTTGATTCGCCGGTTGAGTGTCCAGCGATTTGTGGCTAAGTCATAAGCCAGTTGTTCGACAGAAAGTGTATTGTTTTTTAATTTTTCTAAGGCAATGCTTTCTAGTCTTTCCAGCCAGTGCTTTTCCTCAACTGTTCGTTCAGGCTTTACTTCTTTTTCTACAAGATCTTGTTCTTGGCTTGCTTCTTGATGTTGCTGTCGCCAGTGACGGTGTTGTAACAAATTGTCAATCCTTACTAACAATTCTTCTTCTTCAAAAGGTTTGGTCAAATAATCATCTACACCTATCCGGAGGGCTTTCAGTTTATCGTCTATCCCTCCGCGAGCAGTTAGCATAATGATCGGAATCTCTCTTCGATCCAGATCAGCCTTTAATGCATTGACCAGTTGATAGCCGTCCAGAATAGGCATCATAATATCGGAAATGATTAGCCCATATTGATCATTGGTGGTTTTACTTTGATCAAGTAGCTCAAGGGCTGCTTTCCCATTCACGGCCTCTACCACTGTGTATTTTGGTTCCAGTAGCTCTTTGATAAAATGACGCAAATCATAGTTATCCTCAACCAATAAAATCTTTGCAGATAGCTCTAGACTATCTAATGTAGGAGTGGTGTTAATCGATTTGGGTTCAGGGAGCAATTCTTGAGCTGGTGGTTGATCTATTCCCTCTAACAGTCTAGCATCTTCCGTAGTGATTTGACTTATAATTTCCACCTTGGGAATCTTGACGAAAAATTCAGCACCTTGGCCCAATTTACTTTTTACCTCAATTTGTCCATCCATCAAATGAACAAACTCCCGAGTCAAGGCCAAACCAATACCTGTTCCTCCTTCTACTGGAGCATTTTTTCGTTTGGATTGATAAAATCGGTCAAAAACAAAAGGCAAGTCTTCTGGATGAATTCCACGCCCGGTATCAATTACAGCACACCACAGGTATTGCCCTTCGCTTTTGATTCGTAGTTGAATTGTTCCATTTTGCGGGGTAAATTTGAAGGCATTTGATAGAAGATTCATCAAAATGATTTCTACTTTTTCCTTATCTATTTGCACCTGTAGATCTTTACGTTCTTCATAGTGAAATAGAAATTGTATGTTCTTTTGGTTGGCAAAGGATTCAAAGTTGGCAATGATCTGTTTCAAGAAAACGTACCATACGACTCTACTGTATTGTAGCTCTATTTTTCCAGCCTCCATTTTGGTGAGTGCTAGAATCTCATTAACCATTTTATTAAGTCGGTAAGCATTATTTTTTGCCAGCAATAAACTCGTGTAATCTTTGTTGTTTAACTTGTTGTTTTTCAACACATTTTGAATGGGGGCCAATAATAAAGTTAATGGTGTTCGCAATTCATGAGAGACGTTGGCAAAAAAACGAGATTTTATTTTATCTAGATTACGCAATTCTTCGGCTTGGCGCTCTATCGTTTTTTTATCCCTTTCCAGGTTTTCCGTTGCCACTTCGATGGCCTTTTCCAATTCTTTTTGACGATGTTTAAACCGCCGGGTACGCCATTTGTAAAGAAAAATGCCCAGGCTCGACAGCGTAAATGCCAAAGTAGCCAGAAACCACCATCTTAAGTAAAGTGGATAGATTGCATGAATGGGGATGCTCAATATATTCGACGAAAATTGACCATCCGTACTTTGTCCTCGGATATTTAACATATAATTGCCATAGGGCAAGCCACTGATCCTCAATCTTGGCCTATTTTTTTATGCTGGGGAACGAAGTATAGACCACTTCCT
>JBCCSR010001105.1:0-2562 GCA_039199865.1 Bacteroidota bacterium | reverse complement strand
ATCGCGCGCTAGCAAGCGACTGCCCAACCAGATCCAATTTAATCCAATCCCATCATTGTACTTTTGCAGTATTGGGAACTCTACATACAATTTAAAATTCACCCGATGCGCCAATTCAAATACATGCAAGGGTTGGATCTTCTCGCCCTGCCGTTTAATAAAACTATACTTTTCTTGGTGAGGAATGGTATGATAGACGAAATGGAGGCTACCGTCGGCTTGGAATAAAGGATTAGAAATGAGCTGGTCGCTACCGACAGAGTCCGCTTCGAGGATGTGACCATCCCGATGAACCAGTTTCATTCGATATTGATCAATGACCCAAAGTTGATCCGGAAAGTTCTCATTTCCAGCAATAAGGGTTTTGGTATTGGTGTGTCGGCTCAATCCAACTTCCTGCTTCAATTCCCGATAAAAGGAATACATCTGGCCAGTCATTGTTTTCAGCCAGATCGTCTTACCAACGTTTTGTACTAAGTTGATACCTAAACTATCACAGCAATTCTCTAACTTCTCATTCAGAGGAATCAGCCGATTTGTAGACTTTTGGAGGATTTCTATTTTTCGATTGATCTGCTCACCAGAATGGTGGTCTTGTACCAACCATAAATCGCCGTGCCCATCTTCGGCAATTTTTCGATACTTCTTACCCTGATTGAGCACTTTAAACTCGTAGGCATCATAGCGATTGACCCCATGATTGGTCGCCAACCAAATAAAGCCCTCGCTGTCTTGAAAAATATCATTGATAAAACGGCTAGATAGCCCATCCGTAACACCTAAGTGTTGGACGCTCACATTGTAATGCTGAGCCTCTAGTATATTGCAGTTCAAGGCAATGACCAGTAGATATAGAATAGTGTTCTTGAGGGCCATTTTAGCTTTAATTGATTGCTATCAAGCAAGAAACGCCTCTAAATTACATTATTTTCCGCTTATCTAAGCGAAGCGTAAGAGGATGAAAACAAGAGAGAGAGCAGGATCAGTTGACAGTAGATCACCCGCAAAATTGGAGCTATGCCTTTTCAAACCACAGCTCTATTGCGGTACCATGCCCTTTCTGACTCTGGATTTTCATCTTGCCTCGATTTTTTTCTACCAACTTGATGCAAGTGGACAATCCCAGAGAATTCCCCTTTTCACTTGCTGTTCCAAGTACGCTTTCGATTGGCCGCCCTTCCAAGATGTGCTTGATTCTTTCCTGACTCATCCCTATCCCACTGTCTGAGATGCGAATGCCACTTTGTTCGGCACGTTTTAATGATTGAACTAAGATCTTGGACTGGGGATGCGAGTACTTGATGGCATTGTGAAGTAGGTTGCGAACGACAATTGAAAAAGCGTTGCGATCGAAAGTACAAATCTGTTGCTCCTCGATCTCGTTTTGAATGGCCACTTTTTTTTCGGAGGTCAGATATCCCAACTCGGTTACAATTTCTTTAATGGTTGGATGAACGTCAATGGAAACGGGCTGATGGGTAAATTCATCTTTCTGAGAAACTGCCCAGTCGAGTAAGTTGGTCAGGATGTAATTGACCTGATCACCCGTTTTTTCAAAATAATCAGCCAATTCCAATAGCCGTTCTGGTTGGTTCTTACGCAAAAGATAACTGATGGAAGCAGTCAAATTATTGAAAGAAGCTGCCGGCCCTTTTAGATCGTGAGCCAGAATAGCAAACAACCGATTTTTGGAAGCATTGAGTTGTTCGAGAAGCTTTTTATTTTCTCGGAGTCGATAGAAAAAATAAAGGCTAGTCAATAAACCCAAAAAGAGCAGCACTCCAATCCCAATCAATAAATTGGATCGCGTTTGGATCAGTTCCTTTTGTTGGCGTAGCAATTGGTTTTCCTGTTCCTTCCTTTCGGTTTCATATTTTTCCTTGAGTTCAAGTGCTCGACGTGCGGTTGCTTCCTTTTGAAACGAATCGACCGCTGTTCTGTGCTCTTTGTGAAAACGGGAGAACGCTTCAAACTCCAGTTTCTGGGCATACAGCTGATACAAATTGGAAGTTACATCAATCAACTGAGTCTTCAAATGCCCCTCTTTACTTTTGTCATAAGCGATCAATAAATGTTTTTCGGCCTCTTCCAGACGATTAAGTCGCTGAAAGCCGTTACCCAAAGTGTAATGCGCATAGTAGGTATCTTTGTTCCCCAATCGGTCTCTAATGTCCAATGCTTTACTAGCATAATCGATGGCATCCTCGTAATTCTCATCACAGCCGCTAAAAACGCCCAGGTTCGTATAACAACTCGCTATCCCTTTGGTGTAATTGGTCTTTTGATAGTATTCTAGAGCCTTTTTGTAGTTATCCAAAACATTGCTCAACAATTCTTTCTCCGTCATTCGACTTTCTTCATTCCAATTGGTGTACAATTCTTCGTAAGCAATGGCAATGGCCTGATAATTATCGCCCAGTTTTCTTTCTAGGCCCAATTCTTCATTGATGACAATAGCGTTCTTGACCATGTCAATGGAATTGTAGGCATCTCCAAGTTTACTGTAGACCAATCCAATGTTGTGGTAGAGAATGGCCAATTCTTTCTTTCTGTCTCCCTTTT
>JBCCSR010001104.1:0-2563 GCA_039199865.1 Bacteroidota bacterium | reverse complement strand
TTGAAAGACAGTAAGATAATCAAGGGAGGCTCCTAGTATTTTTCTTCAAGTACGCTTTGCGGCCTACTGTGAAATTGAAAGACAGGGGGAATGTTTTCGATGAAAAAAATGGCAAAGGTCGCTTTGCGTGGAATGTCGAGACCCTTTGAGCCAAGGGTATTGTTCTTGCTCTAGAATTGGGGGAAGAGGGGGTGAAACCCATACTTGTCCTGCTCACTTCGTTAAATCTTCGATTTTAGACTAGCGTTACTAGCCGTAAAATTTGTATTTTAGCCAGTCTTTACATCATGTCAAAAAGCGGTTTGTACATTGGCTAACTTGGAAAAACTTCGAAAAAAACTTTGTTCTTACAATCAACTGACGGAAGAAGACCTCAGTTATGCGCTTCAGTTTTACAAGGAGAAGCGAGTGGCAAAGGGCGATTTTTTACTTCAGACGGGACAAATGGTCAACCATTTTTACTATCTCGAACAGGGTTGTATTTGTTACTATCTGTTGAAAGATGGTTCGGAAAAAGTCATGGAGTTTTTTACCGAAGACGATATGTTTACAGACCTGTATGCCTACATCGAAGAAATTCCCGCCAATGCATTTTTACGAGCGGAGGAAGACTGTCGACTTTTTTACATCAGTAAACAAGATGTTACTCGTTCTTTTGATCACTCTCATCCTCTGGAGCGCTCCGGTCGACTTTCCATGCAAGATGCCTTTGTCAAGGCCTTTCGGCGAATAACCCATTTGAACAATCTATCCAACGAAGAACGCTACCTACGCTTACTGGAAAAAAGGCCCGAATTGTTTCAACGTGTTCCTCAATACCTCATTGCTTCTTACCTTGGCTTGAGTCCGGTTGGGCTGTCAAAAATTCGTAAACGACTGAAACAGAGTTAAATCTTCTCACGTTTTATACTACAAAAACTCAGATATTAAACCAGTTTAATGCAAATCGCTGAAATAATTCTTTGATTTGTAACTGGGCTATTCGACCCTTTTCCTATTCGACCCTTTTCCAATAAACCCAATTTTCGATCTAAAGCAGGATCGGAAATAAAAAATATTAAAATCATGGCAAAACAATATCTAGATTTAGACACCCTCAAGTTTCTATTGTACAATGTTCACGACCTTGATTCCGTATTGGCACAAGAAAAATATGCCGATCACGATCGAGAAGCAATTGAAATTTTCCTTAACTCCGTAAAAGATTTTTCTGATCAGGAACTGTTCCCTTATTTTCAGGAAATGGACGAAAATCCTGCTCATTTCAAGGATGGAAAAGTGATCGTTCATCCTCAAGTTGAAGTGATGATGAAAAAAGGAGGAGAGATGGGTTTTATCTCCGGAATTTTTGATTACGATAAAGGAGGGTTACAATTGCCTTCCATTGTTCACTCCGCTTCTTCTTTTATCCAGGATGCGGCCAATAACCACCTACCTGGTTATCCGGGGCTGACCCTGGGAGCGGCAGAGTTGATTGCCCATTTTGGTAACGAGAAGTTGAATGAACTATACCTGCCCAAAATGTTGTCGGGAGAGTGGGGAGGAACGATGTGTTTGACGGAGCCTCAAGCAGGGAGTTCCCTTTCGGATATTGTTACTTCTGCTACCCCTACCGAAGAAGGATACTATAAAATCAAAGGACAGAAAATCTTCATTTCTGCTGGGGATCACGAATATGCCGACAATTTTGTACACCTTCTTTTAGCCCGTATTGACGGAGCACCAGCGGGGACCAAAGGAATTTCCCTTTTTGTCGTTCCAAAGAAACGCATCAATGAAGATGCTTCATTAACGCCCAATGATGTCATTACTGCTGGGGATTTCCAGAAAATGGGCCAAAAAGGCTATTGTACTACCCATCTAATGTTTGGTGAAGGCGACGATTGCCGCGCTTGGTTGGTTGGACAACCCCATCAGGGTTTGCGTTATATGTTCTTGATGATGAATGGTGCTCGAATTGGAGTTGGACGAGGTGCCGCAGCCATTGCGACCGCAGCTTACCACGCTTCCTTGGAATATGCACAAGAACGACCACAGGGGCGTAAGCTGACCAGTACGGGAGCAAAAGATTTAAAACAAGGGCAGGCTTTGATCATCGATCATCCAGATGTGCGTAGAATGTTGCTCTTGCAAAAAGTAGTATCGGAAGGATCGCTGAGTTTGGTTTTATTGGCGTCTAAATACCAGGATTTTAGTCGTACTTTGCCCGATCCGGCGGATCGTGAAAAATATCATTTGCTGTTAGAACTGCTGACGCCAGTGGTCAAAACTTATCCTTCTGAAATGGGAGGCGTAGCGGTATCCAATGGCTTACAAGTTTTGGGAGGCTATGGTTTCTGTTCAGAATACGTTCTGCAACAATACCATCGAGACAATTTCAGAGCTTCACCCCCTTTCAAAGTGACTTTGCGTCCCAATAAATCCAAGGATTGGATCCCGGTCGTTCCTTCGTAGATGGGGAAGATGCGAAAGTCTCGATGGTATTTTTGCAGAACGTATTATGAAAAGAAACCAAAGCCACCCAAAAATTGTAATCCAATTGATAACGCGAAGCTTCCCATTT
>JBCCSR010001103.1:0-2567 GCA_039199865.1 Bacteroidota bacterium | reverse complement strand
CGACCGTCTACGGAGCCCGACCGGGAAGTCCATTTCTCTGGGCTGTACGTGCCACGGGAGAACGACCAATGACTTTTGCCGTAGAAGGCCTACCCGAAGGACTGAGCTTGGATACCCAAACGGGTATCATTAGCGGTACTGCTCCATCACAAGCTAAGGAATATTCTGTAGTATTGATGGCCAAGAACCAACACGGAATGGCGAAGAAAAAAGGGATATTGCGTTTTGGAGATCAATTGGCCCTCACTCCACCCATGGGATGGAATTCATGGAATTGTTGGGGGATGGCCGTTTCTCAGGATCGGGTCAAACAATCTGCTGCGGCCATGATCAAAAGCGGATTGGCCAATCATGGCTGGACCTACATCGTGATCGACGACGGCTGGCAAGGGGAGCGAAACGAGCACGGCACCATTCAGGCCAACGAAAAATTTCCCCAAATGGGAGCACTCGGTCAGTACTTACACGATCATGGATTAAAATTCGGCATTTATTCCTCGCCCGGTTTGACGAGCTGTGGTGGATTGGCTGGTTCGCTCGGACACGAAAGTTCAGATGCCCATACTTATGCACAATGGGGCGTAGATTATTTAAAATACGATTGGTGCTCCTACAATGATTATTTGGGAACGCCACAGGATACTTGGTCGGTCGAGCAACAAATTTTACCCTTTCGGAAAATGACTGATGCCCTCAATGCTACCAGCCGCGATATTTTGCACAGTGTATGCAATTGGGGAATGAATCAGGTCTGGGAATGGGCCGATCAAACTGGGGGACAATTGTGGAGAACTTCAGGAGATATTGAAGATTCCTGGGTGAGTTTGTCCAACATTGGTTTTGCTCAGTCAGCTTTGACCGAATTCTCCAGGCCGGGGGCTTGGAATGATCCAGACATGTTGATTGTGGGCTGGGTCGGTTGGGGCGAAAAACTCCACGAAACGCGCTTGACTCCCGCCGAACAATACACGCATCTTACTCTCTGGTCCATGGCTGCCGCTCCCTTGATGATTGGTTGCGATTTGAGCCGACTGGATGCTTTTACCTATAACCTTCTAGCCAATGATGAAGTCATTGCCATCAATCAAGACATTTTGGGCAAACAAGCCAATTGTATTTTTAAAAACAAGGAAGAACAGGTTTGGCTTCGAGAATTGGCAGATGGAACCAAAGCATTGGCGCTTTTCAATTTGATGGAAAAGAAAAGAACGATGGTACTAGATTGGAAAAAGTGGGGGTTAAATGATTTGAAGGAAGCGAGAGATGTATGGCGACAAAAAGATCTGGGGAAGTTAGCCAACTTGAAGACGCGAGACTTGGAGGCACATGGATGCGATTTGCTGATTTTGAAAAAATAATGTTGTACTATTGAAAATTATTTTGGAGGCAGGACCTTGATCCAATATTTTATGGCCAATAAATAGCATTGGATCAAGGCCCTGTAAATGTTAAAACAACCACTTGATCCCCACCCCAAAATAAGCATGCAAATAAGATCGGAATGAAGCGGACTCAAAATCCAATTTATTTGACATTCGGTTATTGAGATGGCCATCAATACTAAAGAACAACTGATCTGTGATTTCCCGACGTAAAGTGAACTTGAGCTGGAGATAGTTGAAGGTCAGTAAGTCCTCTAGTTCCTCATCGTCGAGATCGGTCGCGTAAAAGGAAGTGTATTGTTTGTAGATCCAACTTCCTCTAAGTTCGATGCGCCATTTCTTTCGTTGATACTGCAATTCGATGGACGGTCTAATTTGATTGTAAGACAGTCGGCCCCTATTGCTATCGATTCCTCTTTTGAAAGTCAAAGTGGGTTGGAGGCGAAAATACTTGGTGAGCGAATGACTGTAGAAAATACCCAGGGACAGATAGTCGATTGAACGGAGTCGAGCGGCTCTACTTTTATCGGTGAAGCTCCGTTTGTAAAAACGTTTGCTCCAATCCAAACGAAATCCATAGTGGTGTTTCAATTTGTCTTTTTTAAACAAATTCTTGTACTCCGCTTCCATACGTACAAAATGATATTGTAACTGATTGGTATCGCCATCTCGATAATCGCGTTTGCCCAAACTTAGTTTGACTTGGCTTCTATTTTTTTTCGACAGTCGAAATTGCAAGCGATTGTTCCAATCAAAATTTTGATATCCCAGTGGCGTTACAAATTCACCATCTCCTACATTGGTTCCTGCTCTGGCGTTGAGCTGATAGCGTAAATTGCTCTGCCATTTCAAGGCTTTGGAAAAACGATAATCGTAGCGTAGACGAGTGTACCAATTGGTATAACTCACTTCTTGTTCGTTGAGGTACCATTGTAGCTTGGGTTGTAAGGTCAAGCTGATTTTTTGTTTGCCCCAGGCTTTTTGCATGCTTGTCCTAAACCGAATTTTTTGATAGGCACTGGTGAGGATATCTCCATTTCGACCGAGTTCACTGAGTTCTCCCCAAAGCTCAGCGGGGGCTTTAAACACATTGTATTCCATACCCGTTTGGGTCGACAGTTCAAAGTTGGTTTTGATTTGTGCAGACAAGCTCCAGCAACTGCACAGGAACACGAGCATCAGGCT
>JBCCSR010001102.1:0-2571 GCA_039199865.1 Bacteroidota bacterium | reverse complement strand
CGCCCTTCGAACAGAGCGAATGAACATCCCAGATTCCTTGGATGGAGCGGCTTTCCAAAATGAAAGTGGAGCCTACTTGTACGTACTTTGGGCCATCACAAGCACCGATCAAAGCGAAGCTGCCTCTGGTGTTTACAGTTTTCCAGCTATCTTGGGAATAGATCAAGTTGAGCAATACGAATGGGATTATGCCCAAACCGGGGCAGTAGAAATACGGAATAGCAATAATATTCCACTCAGCGGTGCTCCGGTTTTCTTCAAGAAAAGCCTTCAGTCTTTACCCGTAGAGTGGCTTTCGTTTGTGGCACATCGCCGACTTGCCGACGTTGTTTTAGAATGGGTAACCGAATGGGAGCAAGACAATGACTATTTTGAAATTGAGCATGCACCGGGCAATCAATCCTTTAATACTATTGGTAGAATCGAAGGTGCAGGGACCAGTGTCGCTGCTCAATATTATCAGTTTGTTCATCATCGAGCTGTCCGTGGCTTAAACTATTATCGGCTCAAACAGGTAGACTTTGATGGACACATTTCGTATAGTCCGATCATTGCCATTGACATTGAGGTCAAGGACCTTTTCCTGTTGCGCCCTAGTCCTGCGGTTGACGAAGTGCATCTTGAGTTTTATGATTTCTATGATCGCGATATCGAAGTTGGAGTGTATGATTTGGTGGGACGACAGCGTATTTTCACTTCACTTCCATCAGGTAGAAATGCTTTGAGTATTCCAATCGACCAGTTGGAAGCGGGTGCTTATTTCATTCGAATGAAAGTATTGGGCGTCGATTTCTTTACCCAGCGGTTCATCAAAATTGAGCTGTAAGTACTTTTCCCATGAAAGGGAGGGAGCATTTTCTCCCTTTCATGGAATGGTTTAGTATTATCGATTAGCTGAGGTCTATTCCTTCCCGCTCTAGGGTATACGTTTAATCAATCAATATAAGGGGCTACTTTGCAGCTTTTATTTGAAAAAGCACGTTAAATAAAAAATAACAAACTAGTTAAACTATTTTTATCATTTTTAAGGCGTTAAGCACCATCAAATACCATAAGATGATGGTCATCCCGTATCGACAACCAAGGAGGTTTATCCTTTAAGATAGACAAAATGACCTACAATAGAAGAAAATTCATTCGCAAAGGAGGACAGTTAATGGGTTTGACTGCGCTCTCCACCTTTCTTTCCCCTGCTTGTGCCCAAGCCATCCAGGATGCCGTCGAAGCCAATGTCCATACTAGCCCACAGGCACTCGCCAAAGATGAATTGTTTTGGCAACAAATTCGACAAGCCTACAGCGTAGCGGCAACGATCATCAATTTAAATAATGGAGGACTGAGTCCACACGCCCGATCGGTACAAGACGCCGTAGATTATTACCATCATTTATGCAATGAATTGCCCACCATCAATATGTGGCGACGACTCAGAATCGAGCAGATGGTGGTCAGACGCAAGTTAGCGGAGCTAGCAGGTTGTGGCGCCCACGAAATTGCGCTGATGCGCAATACGGTTGAAGCATTATCCAATGTCATTCACGGTTTGACCTTGCAAAAAGGAGATGAAGTGGTATTGAGCAAGCAAGATTATCCGCACATGATTCACGCTTGGAAGCAAAGAGCAGAGCGAGAGGGAATCGTTTTAAAATGGGTCGATTGGGACTTTCCAATTGAAGACAAAGCAGTGATGATTCAACAGTACACTTCCCAATTTACCGATCGCACCAAAGTGGCTCACATTACCCACGTGATCAATTGGAATGGCCAGGTACTTCCCGTCCGTGAAATCGCTCAGATCGCTCGCCAGAGAGGCATTGAAGTTGTGGTCGACGCTGCCCAAAGTTTTGGCCAAATTCCATTTCACATTCCCGATTTGGCGTGTGATTATTTAGGAACTAGTTTGCACAAATGGCTGGGGGGCCCTTTTGGTACGGGAATGTTGTACGTCAGAAAAGACAAAATTAAAGGGCTTTATCCGCTATTTGCGATGGACAATCCTCGGGATGATAAAATTGGAAAGTTTGAAATACAAGGCACCATTTCCATTCCCTCCCAAATTGCAGTGGCCAATGCCATCGACTTTCACCACGTCATTGGAACAGAACAAAAATTCCACCGGCTACAATATTTGAAAAACTATTGGATCGACAAAATCCAACATTTAGATAAAATTAAAATCCTAAGTCCAAGACAGGAAGCCTACTCTACCGCAATTGGTACCATCGCGGTGGAAAATGAACCAGCCAGTCAACTGAATGAATTTCTATTCAAAGAATACCGTATTCATTGTACTTACGTGAATTGGGAGAAAATACATGGGGTTCGGATCAGCCCCAATGTTTACACTTTGACCAAAGAATTAGATGTTTTGGTTGAAGCATTGCAAAGGTACGTACAGACCTAAAGGCTAGGTACTATTTTCCTCATTGCTCTGTTCGCTTTTCTTGATTGAAAATACTTAACAAAACGGACACCATTATAATTTGGGCTTTTTCTTTATTTTTATTGCGGCTGGATGGATTCCCAGCTTGTTTCTTAAAAAGACACCTTATTTACCTTGAAAAATAGCCT
>JBCCSR010001101.1:0-2572 GCA_039199865.1 Bacteroidota bacterium | reverse complement strand
GTTAGAAAATTCCACAGGCTTTTTGTAATAAACACGAGTAGTAAACACGTTAATTGAACGATCGGCCGGTTTATTCCGGCTGATTTTCTTCATTTATCCACCTTTTAAAAGGAAATTCATTGAATAACTACTTTTTTGCTCAAAGATTTTATAAATTTTGGTAATATATTTGTAGCAAATTTTTCAGTAGGTCTTCGGATCAAAACCAATCAAAGCTAATCAAAAATCCATATCTACACATTATGAAAAGAATCAACATTGTTTTCTGTTTTTTCTTCAGTTTCATTGCCTTTTCTAGTATGCAAGCTCAGTGTGTTGCTGGCGATTGTGTTGATGGGCAAGGAACTTATGTTTACCCCAGTGGAGCCAAATACGTTGGTGATTTTTCCAGTGGAGAAATTCATGGAGTGGGGGTCTGTTACTACACAGATGGAAGCAAATACTCCGGACAATGGAATCAGCGATACCCACAGGGAATGGGGACCAAAACTTATTCTGATGGCACCAAAAGAACGGGACGTTGGCTGAAAGGGCAACCCGTCGATGAACGCGGAGAGGTGGTTGAACTTGCAGCCAAGGGAGAAATCAAAGATGATGGTACGGATATTCAGTCGGGCTGTATTTCCGGTGATTGTGAAAATGGAGAGGGAGTCTTCGCCTACGTTGACGGCAGTAAATATTCAGGCCAGTTTAAAAACGGGAAATTAGACGGTTGGGGCACTTGGTATTATCCGGATGGAGACAAATATATCGGTGCGTTTAAAAACAATTATTCTCATGGTCGTGGGACCATTTACCACACAGATGGAAACCAAACGGTTGGCAACTGGTTGGAAGGGGAGTACGTGGGAGATGAACGAACAGAGTTGGGACGTATCGGTTGCATATCAGGTGATTGTGAAAATGGTAAAGGAACTTACGTGTACAAGGATGCAGCAGCGAAATACGTAGGCAAGTTTAGGGATGGCCTACCCAGCGGAAGAGGTGTCTGCTATTTTGCCAATGGTGAACGGTACGAAGGCAGATGGGATGGAGGCAGTTTCAACGGAATGGGGACGCTCTACTTACTGGATGGAAGTGTTGCAGAAGGCTACTGGGTGGATGGGACGTATATGGGGAAAGAAAGTCCAAACGACATAGCAATGAAGGAGATACAAGAAGAAGCAAAAAAGGAAAGGGTCACAGCAGTCGTCCAGGAGGAGTTGGTTGAAGAAATGAGCGCCAAGGAAGTCAGTAATATTCGGGTCTGGGCGGTAGTCATTGGGGTTTCTTCTTACAGTCATATGCCTGCATTGAAGTACACAGATGATGATGCTTATCGGATGTTTGCCTTTTTGAAAAGTCCAGAAGGAGGCGCACTAAGCGATGAACAGATTCGGATTTTGATTGACGAGGATGCAACTAAAGAGAACATTCAAAATACTATGACCGAAGTGTATTCCAAAGCAGGTCCCAATGATTTGGTCATGCTTTATTTCTCAGGACATGGATTGAAAGGTTCTTTCTTACCCATCGATTTTGATGGCTTCAACAACAAACTTTTCCACGAAGAGATCAACGAGATTTTAGAGCAAAGTCCTGCAAAGTACAAACTTTGCATTGCTGATGCCTGTCACTCTGGTAGTTTGTTGGCCATGAAGGGAACGGCTGAAAATGCTTTGAGTAAATACTACAAAACCCTGGCTCAGGCAGAAGCGGGTACCGCATTGATCATGTCTTCAAAATCAGACGAAACTTCCTTGGAATCCAGTGGTTTGCGGCAAGGAGTGTTTAGTCATTTTTTGATCCGTGGTCTCAAAGGAGAAGCGGATACCAACAGCAATAAGATTGTATCGATAGCGGAGCTGTTCTCCTTCATCTATGATAATGTTCGAGACTACACTGGCCTACGTCAATCTCCACTAATCAAAGGCGATTATGATGAGGAAATGACCGTGAGTGTAATTCGTTAGGCTCACCAAAAAATAAGAAACCAAAGGGCTGTTCTCACTAGTTGGGAATGGCCTTTTGTGTTGACCGATTTTAGGCTTGAGCTGCTTCAATTGACAAGTTTGATCTCGCAAGAGAATCTGGCTAGGCATTTTGTTAAAAAATACCTATCTTTGCACTCGTTTTTATTTATTCATTAAAATATTTCAATTACATGCGTAATTATGAAGTAACTTTCATCGTAGATCCAGTACTGTCGGGCGATGAAATCAAAACGACAGCTCAGTCATATGTCGATCTCCTCAAAAAAGAAGGATGTACGATCGTACATGTAGATGAGATGGGCTTGCGCCAATTGGCCTATCCCATTAACAAACGTACTTCTGGAGTGTATTACTGCATTGAGTTCCAAATGGAAAGTGGCGAACTCATTAGCAAAATCGAATTGTCCATGCGACGTGACGAACGCATCATGCGCTTCTTGACCGTTCGATTGGACAAGTACGGAGTAAAATACAACGACGACAAACGAAATGGCCTGATTGGCAAAAAGAAAAAGTCAGGGAAAGGTGATGCTGCCAAAAAAGCAACAAAACCAGCACCCGCTAAGAAAGCGGCTCCCGCAAAATCGGCACCTGCTAAG
>JBCCSR010001100.1:0-2573 GCA_039199865.1 Bacteroidota bacterium | reverse complement strand
GCCTAAATGCCGGTGATACTCGAGATCAGAACGAAACTTTGACTTTCCAATTGAAAAATCAGACCTTGGAGCCTGGACAAAATACGCGAATTGATTTTAGAGCCAAAGACTTCCGTGGCATCGAAGGCTACCAATTTGCCTTACAATTCAATCCTGAAATTTTGGAATTTGTCGATGTGATTCCAGGAGATTTGGCTGCATTAAGCACCGATAATTTTGGCTTTAGCCGACTCAATGATGGCATCCTGACTACTAGTTGGAATGGTACTACCGCGGCTGCTTTACCAGATGATGCGATCTTGTTTAGCATTGACTTGCTTGCCAAACAAAAAATAGAACTGAATAAGGTACTTTGGTTGAACACCAATATGATGCAGGCAGAGGCTTACAATGAAAATGTGAGTCGACTCAATTTGGCGCTTGACTTCATTGGTGAGCTGGCGAGCAGTGCTGGTTTTAGCTTGGCACAGAATCAGCCCAACCCTTTCCGTCAGGAGACGATGATTCGCTTTGAATTGCCTGCTGCTTCAACGGCAACTTTAAGTATCTACGACATGAGTGGTCGCCAATTGCACGTCGTTTCTGGTGAATTTGCTCAAGGTTGGAACGAATTGACCATTGAAAAAGAAGCATTGAGCGCGACAGGAGTATTGTATTATCAACTGGATACGCCCAATGATTCGGCCACGAAAAAAATGATTTTACTCAAGTAACTCATTTGCTTTTCTAGCGTAATAAAGCCATTGTACTTTCTGGAAGAGGTACAATGGCTTTTTTGTTGGTGTACTAAGTTATTTTTTAGACCTTTGCACCATCAAATTACTATCTAACCATTTAAAAACTATTATTGCGCTATGACTGATCGAGAAATGCTCATCAGGAGCCAAAGTGATACCTCACTTAGCGATTGGAGAGAACAGGAAAAAATCGCTCTAGAATTACTCAAAATCGTTGGCGATCTTCGCTTCGATCGATCGATTGAAATCGTCCTGTTTCGCCGAAATATTTACGATGCTCGTTCGAGTAAAGTGCTAGACGATCATCGTTTTGCCACCAATTACATCAACCAACCCATCTCGGTAAAGACTAGCCTTGAATTGACCCAGGCCATTGCTCGGACCAAAAATTTGGGACCCGCTAAAGTTGATATTGGCCGCCTGGCTGCCGAATGGTTGAAGGAGCAAGATGCCTTTGAAAGTCCAGATGATTTTATCCACCAAAAGTTGAGTGATGGTATGAACAACACCAACGAGATGCAAGCCAAGGATGTCATTCTCTACGGTTTTGGTCGCATTGGTCGACTGGCTGCTCGCCGCTTGATCGAGGAAACGGGGAGAGGAGAACAACTTCGCTTGAAAGCCATCGTATTGCGCTCCAAAATGAAAGACCGGGTAGAGGAGGCCAAGAAGAGAGTTGCTTTGTTGCGACAAGATTCTATTCACGGTACCTTTCGTGGAACGATCGATATCAATGAGGAGGGTTCCGAATTGACCATCAATGGAAACCGGGTCCAGTTGATTTTTGCCGGAAGTCCTGGAGAAATTGATTATACAGTTTACGGCATTAGAAATGCCCTGGTGATCGACAACACCGGTGTTTGGAGAGATCGAGAGGGACTGTCTCAACATTTGCGTCCCGGCGTTGCTCAGGTTTTGTTGACTGCTCCCGGAAAAGGGGTGCCCAATATTGTATTTGGTGCCAATCATAAGGAGGTGGATATCGACAGCGAACAAGTGTTTAGTGCCGCTTCTTGTACGACCAACGCCATTGTTCCCATCCTCAATGTTATGGACGATTATTTTGGGATTGAACGGGGCCATATCGAGACCATCCACGCCTACACCAGCGATCAAAATCTTTTAGATAACTTTCATAAAAAACCCAGACGAGGCAGAGGTGCAGCCACCAACATGGTGTTGACCACTACGGGCGCAGCCAAGGCGGTGGCCAAGGTTTTACCACATCTTGGCGGGCTTTTGACCGGTAATGCGGTACGGGTCCCTACTCCTAATGTGTCTTTGGCGATTATGAGCTTGAATTTGAAAAAGTTGACGGACCGAGAGGAAGTCAACCACATTTTGAAAGAGGCTTGTATGCACGGCAATTTTGTCGAGCAAATTCACTATTCTGACTCCACTGAATACGTTTCTAGTCACGCGGTGGGGATGACCAGTACGTCGGTTTTGGATGCCCCTTCTATTATCGTTTCTAATGATGGGAAAAACGCAACGATCTATGCTTGGTATGACAATGAATTTGGTTACACCTGCCAGGTCATTCGTTTGGCCAAGCATTTGGCTAAAGTGCGTCGGTTTACGTATTATTAGTAGAGAGCAAAGCTAGATGCATAAAAAAATGCGGACTAAAGGTCAGATTGTGCTTGCAGAATACTTGGGATGGAGTCTTGAATTGGATCAAAAAGACCGAGTTTGAATTGCAGAGCGATCTGGCCTTTGTGTATTTTATAGCTCTATTTTTACATGATTTCGATTGTTGCGTTCATCGCATTCTCGAACGCTCTGGTAGGTATCGAGCTCTAGGATAATTACAGGGGTAAAACGAGTCATTTTTCG
>JBCCSR010001099.1:0-2573 GCA_039199865.1 Bacteroidota bacterium | reverse complement strand
TATGTTACTATCCATGACGGGCTATGGCCGTGCCGTCCAAACTTATGCCGATCGGACCATAACGGTTGAAATCCGTTCCCTAAATAGTAAATTCACGGATTTGCGTTTCAAGATTCCTCAAAACTACAAGGAAAAAGAGCCGGAGATGAGAAAAATCATCAGCGGAACGGCACAGCGAGGAAAAGTCGATGTAACAATTGATGTGAAATCGCTAGAAGGGGATGGAGAATACGCACTGAACATTGCCCTTTTCAAGAAGTATCACCAGGAGCTCAGAGGGCTATCCGACGAACTGGGTATTGCTTCCTCCGATATGCTTCAGGCCATCCTCCGTTTACCCAACGTTGTTGCGGCCGACGAACAAAGCATCGAAGACGCAGAATGGCAAGTTTTGCAAAATGTACTTCACGAAGCGCTTTCCCATTTTACGAGTTTCCGAACTCAGGAGGGCATCGCCATGGAAAAGGATTGCCAACAAAGAGTGAAGAACATCGCCACTGATATCACCAAGCTCGATCCTTTTGAAGCCGAACGGGTCGTCAAACTCAGAGAGCGGATTCAAAAAAAGATGGAAGAATATGTTGGTAAAGAAAATATCGATGCCAACCGCTTTGAACAAGAAATTCTCTATTATCTAGAAAAAATCGACATTACCGAGGAAAAGGTGCGTCTGGCACAACACTGCAAGTACTTTCAAGAAGTCTTAGCTACCGAGGAGAGTCTTAAAGGAAGAAAATTGAGCTTTATTAGCCAAGAGATGGGGCGAGAAATCAATACCCTTGGTTCCAAAGCCAATTCATCGGAAATACAACGGATTGTTGTCCGGATGAAAGACGAATTGGAGAAAATAAAGGAACAAGTTGCCAATTCTGTTTGATTCCTGGCGAAATTCATTTAATTATGCTAAACTTTCTCAACGAAATGGAAGTTAGAATATATGTTTACTCGTGTTAATCCATTGATTTCAAGAGAATTTGATCCAAAGCACCTCAATTTTTTTAATATCCAATAAATGCTTTGGCAAGCCTTTTTCAAAACAAAAAAGGTCGCTTCAAACAACACATCAAAAATCAATACAACCATGGAAACGCTCACCACAAAAGGCATTAAAATTAGCGTAGACGTTCGCTACCAAGCCTCTCAATCCCGTCCGGTACATAATCAACATGTATTTGCTTACCAAATCACTATTGAAAATCTGGGAGAGCATACCGTACAGCTTTTGCGTCGACACTGGTACATTTACGATGCCTGTGGAATGCGAGAAGTCGAAGGGGAAGGGGTGATTGGCAAACAACCAATCCTGCGTCCCGGAGATATTCACCAGTACACTTCCCTCTGTCCCTTGTTCGGTGGCATAGGTAAAATGCGAGGCACTTATCTGATGGAAAGCCAGATCAATCAATCGCGTTTTCGGGTGTTGGTTCCAGAATTCCAAATGGTAGCCCCTGCGAAATTAAACTAGTTGCTCATTATTGACTCCCATCCTTGCCAATCCGATCAGTATGAATGACGGGATTGCCTTCTTGGCTGGGATCCTGATTAAAAATGACTTGTAGTTGCTGACTCACTTCAGGGAAATTGGTGCGAAATCTTGTGGGGAAACAAAAGAAGTAAACAATCGCAACTGCCAAAATATCGAGTTCGGGCAATCCCACATAATCCTTCACCTTTTGCGTAATAAATCCGCTAACTTTTTCTAAGGCTTCCCAACTTAGCCCCTCCACGGGATAGGCATACTTCGGGTAACTCAACCGAAAGACCTTGGCATATTCATAGAGACCGACATTAAAATAGCGCTGATTTTCCAGCGTTCCTTTGACGAGGTGATCAGCCGTAAAAAGCAAAACGCCATCTTCTGCAAACAATTCCGAGCTGTGCAAATGCTCTGGATATTGAGGAGAGGGAAAGGGAATGGTATAAATTACAACGCGCTCAAACATTGAAAGCCGATAATCCATTTGTCCAAAAGTAAGCTGTACCACATTGGCAGCTAGCAAGCCCTTTATATCTTCTGGTACAACTTTAGGCCCCTGTGGGATAAAGTCATTGGCCAACAAGTACAACGCACATCGCTGACGAAAGCGCAATTGCTGATCTTTATCTAATTTTTTGTAATAAGGTAACTTGGCCGCCAGCAAACGCTGCATGGGCTCTTCCAAATCCGGTAAATTCCGATTGTACCACCACCAATCAATCTGAGGTTGAAGAATATACAGAAATACCAAGGCAATGACGACTGGCAACATATAGATACCATAGCCAGAATCGATGAAATACGTCAAATAGAGCAATACGCCTAAGGCAACCAAAAAGGGGAAAGCCAGCAATCGAGGTAACATATTTTGGGTTCAATTGAGTCTAAAAATGGAATTTATGGACCTAATCATAACTCCACAATAAGCCAAAAGTAAATTTTATTCTAAAAAATCCTACCGTAGCTCTTGTGAAATAAAAAAAAACGACATAGATTTGCGTTCGCTTAATCAAGCAAAGGTTGGTACCTTAGCTCAGTTGGTAGAGCAATGGACTGAAAATCCATGTGTCCCTGGTTCGATTCCTGGAGGTACCAC
>JBCCSR010001098.1:0-2582 GCA_039199865.1 Bacteroidota bacterium | reverse complement strand
GCTGGGGCTTGAGGATCTAACCTGCCTCAAGTTCTCTCCCGATCGGCAGCAGGAAGCGATTCATCTCTACTTACCCGATCGATTGCCTCTACCCAACACCCCTGAGTTTCAAGGGGCAATGATGCTAGAGATTCGCACCCTCACAAAGTCAACCCGGCTGACATACTTGACCAAGCTCGCCAAATCCGGTAATGCATCATCTATCCATTGTAGCTGATTGGATGGGTATCTTTTGCTCCCTGCCAAACGAAATTCCAGTAGGGGTTCTACCGCAATGACCCGATGTCCTCTCTTTGCCAACTCATAGGCATCCCTTCCACATCCAGCACCGACCTCTACAATCCAACTTTTTTCCGTCGGAAAAAATGCCAAAAAATCACGATGTAAAACCTCAAATGGTAGCGATTCCGTCGACTTGATAAATTGCTGGACGACCTTTGCATAGCCGCTGGTTCCCTGGACCTTTGCCATTTTTCACTGATTTTGTAAGTCAAGCCCTTCATTGGAACCCAGAAAAATTCCGTAGTGATGAGCCGTAGCGGCTAGCGCTATGCTCCGTGGCGACACTCTTGTTGGGATGCAGAGGTACGCATTGCTCGCTACATGCTTTTTTAGTAAAAGTCTGTATCTATCTCTGGGCACTTCTTTTTAATTAATCTTTTTACCTTTTTTCGAAATCTATCCTTTTCTTTTTGCTCTAGTGATTGGAGAAAAGTAGTTGTTGTCTTATTTCTTTTTTTCTCTAAACATTCTGAAAAACTGAAATCTAGCATCTCCCCCCCAAATAGCTTCATTTTTTTGTTAAAATTCTCAAGTGTCAAATCCTTATGTCTTTCTTTCTCCTCTTTTTTATCAAGTCTCTTTTGCTTTTTTTCAAACTTCTTGTAGCATTTGCAGTAAGATTTGGCTTCTCTTTTTATGATTTCTTTGTCTTGTGCTATGGCTTTATCTAGATTGATGAGTAAAACACCTAATATTAGTAATCCTAGCTTTGCAGTCATCAATGAGCTTGATTTTTTATTCATGGGAATGATTTATTTATAGTTCCTAAATAAAACTCGAATACCGTAGACTTTATTGAAACTAAAATCAGATTTAAGAAAATAAGATACTTCGTTTTATGCTGCCTTTAGACAACGGACCGGAACAACGCCGAGCCAGTATCGCCAAAAAGAGAGGCCGACAATCGCCAGCCCAAGTTTTTCTCCATGAAGCAATCATTTTCCAGCATTGCCCTCCCTTGTCAGGCTGAGCAAACCATGAGCAAACCATTTGAGCCCGGCGCATCCATGTGGACTCCCTCATCAAGAGGATCACTCCTAAAACACAAACTGCCCTTGGCGGGCAGTTTGGATGTTTAGTATCAGCATTCTATATACGCCATAAGTTTGTGCGCAATCGAATAGCGAAGCTATATGTAATTTAAGGTTTACTGTAAAAATAATAAAATCATCAATACCATAAAAATAAATCTCGGCCAACGGTATACGGTGCTACCTCCTCCCCGCAAACGGACAGTGGCTTGGTAATCGTTGGATGCATTCAATACCACGTATTTGGTCTTTCCATCAATAGGATACGTGAAAATGGTTTGATGATGCTCATTTTCCTGAAAAGCCGTAATGGTCACCTCCATTTGGGTTATTTTCCGGGCAATAGGAGGAAGAACAAACTTCAAATCGGTTTGATGACTTCCAAGTTTGAGGCCTCCTTGCTTCAAAACCATTTTTGTTTGGTCAATTTGTAGCTGAAAGTTCTTTTTAACGTACGCCACCAGCAGTTCTTTATACTCTTTTTCAGTACTGACCTCCAAACGTTCTCGACCATAGCCTTTGATCAGTGCTTGGTGGACACCATCTTGACTGAGACTAATGGTCAATAAACTGACCTCCGCGCCCACTTCGAAATGGTATCTCGCCGAAAGTGGATTGTGGGCAAAAGATAAAATCGGACCAAGCAGACCCAGCAGACCAATCAGCCCTAGCATTAGATTCTTCATCATTTTAGTTATTGGTAACGAAAAGCATTATTAGCAGCTACTCCTTTCAAACATTTAGGAATATTAGAAGCAAGGGTCGTACTCGCAACGTAGTGATAAACACCATCCGGATATTCCTCGGTTGTCGCTGTTCTGCCACCGCAATCATCCAAATCTGTTGGCTCTGCTGCGTAAGCATAAATTGGAAATCCATCCTTGGCAAATCCCACCAGTTGCACCCCAGTAGTTTGAGTCATTTTGGTACACGCAATTTCTGTGATGCCATTTGCTTCCAAGACTTGATTGACCACTTCGGGAATAAAATGCCAGTGATAATATCCCGCCGGATCATGATGCCCTCCACATGGATCTAGAGAAGGAAAATTGATTTCGGTCCCCCCTCCACCAGGGCCTCCCATTCCAGGACCGTTGACTGCCGAAGGTGGATCCCCATTAATGGGTACTCCGTCCAGAGACAATCCGACCAATTCGATCTCCGTAATGACATTATTGAAATTGGCCAACTTGGGGATGGCAGGGATAACAAAAGTCAATTCAAGATTGTCATCGGCCGCTGCCGCTAGGCAATTGGACTGATCAAGGC
>JBCCSR010001097.1:0-2586 GCA_039199865.1 Bacteroidota bacterium | reverse complement strand
TCTTGGGAGATGCATTGGCTACGGCCTTGCTGGCCCTGAGGGGCTTTAGTCCTCAGGATTTTGCTCAGTTTCATCCCGGTGGAGCGTTGGGCAAACAATTGTATCTCCGAGTTCGAGATCTCTATCTACTCAATGAACGTCCGGCAGTGTTCCCCCATACCAATATTCAAGCTACCATTATTGAAATGACTTCCAAGCGCCTCGGCGCAACCGCAGTTATCCGTCAGGACAATCACTTGGTAGGCATCATTACAGATGGTGATTTGCGGAGGATGCTGGAAAAGGGAACCGATATTGGTCAGCTGACTGCCCAGAAAGTCATGAATACGAGTCCAAAGACCATTCAAAAAGAAGCATTGGCCGTCAAAGCCTTAGAAAAAATGCGCGCGCATAGCATTACGCAATTGGTGGTGATGGATGGTCAAGAATATTTGGGCTTTATTCATTTGCATGATTTGGTTCGGGAGGGATTGATTTGAGCTTACGTTTTCATTTAAGGAAAATAAAAATATAAAAAAAGTGTTCAAAAATTTATGGAATTCCAAGGGGTGCTGCGTCTATATAGAAACGATCCGTTTTTAAAAAGAATTCTTTTGATAAAAACAAGATACCTTTGCGACCAAATCGGCTGACAGGGATAGCCAGTACTTTGTCAAAATTAATTGATGGAGCTTTGGTCGGCGGTGGTGGTCAGGGTGGGCCCTCCCAGCAAAGGGGCCAAATCTATCCATTTTCAAAAACCATACAACAGCATCCATGTTTTTCTTTCTTCACGTCCACCCTTCCAAGCAGCAATCCCTCCAACTCTTTCCCCTACTCTTTTCTTTTTGCTTATTGATGGCGGCTTGCAGGCCACATTCTCACTCTCAATCTGCTCTTTCTTTTTATCATTGGAAAAGTGAATTCGCCCCCAGTCCAGGGGAGTGGACTTACCTCAAGCACTTAGAAATTGAGCGATTGTATCTTCGCTTGTTTGATATCGACTGGGATTTCGTTCAACAACAAGCCGTACCATTGGCCCCTCTCCAAACTACAGTCCCACTTCCCGCTAGTATGACCATCGTGCCTACGCTATTCATCACCAACCGTACCTTCATTCAGCTTCCGGAAAGTCAATTGACAAGTCTTGTCGACAAAGTGGAAAAAAAGATTCGTTTTCATCTGGACGCTTTTCCCAATAATCGTGTAGAGGAAATTCAAATGGATTGTGATTGGACGGTAAAGACAAAGTCTATTTATTTTGATTTTTTGACCGCCTTGCAAGCTCGATTTGTGGGGATTCCCCTCTCTGCTACCATCCGCTTACATCAAGTCAAGTACTTTACCCAAACGGGCATCCCTCCGGTCGCGCGGGGTACGCTGATGCTTTACAACATGGGAGAAGTGGATCAGTGGGAAAGTAAAAATTCCATTTTAGATCTAGACATTGCCCAATCCTATCTGACCAGCTTATCCAATTACTCACTGTCCCTTGATCTTGCCTTGCCTCTGTTCTCTTGGGCAGTGTTATTCCGAGAAGGGCGCATGATCCGCTTGATTAATGGGGTCAAACCCGAACAGCTAAAAGATACCGATCGATTCCACAAAATCGACCAAAATCGCTTTGAGGTCATCAAAAGTACCTATCTTCAAGGGCAATATTTGTATCGAGGAGATGCCATTCGCGTAGAAAGTATTGCGTACGATGAATTGCAAAAAGCAGTACAACTACTCCGCGCAAAATGGTCCCCTTCGAATCGCCACCTTATTTTCTATCATCTTGATAGCAACATCATCAAGTCTTATCCTTATGAAAACCTACAGCAGCTTTTGCAGTCATTTTCCAATTGAATTTTCGCATCGATCCCGAAAGTACTTGCGATGGTCTTTTTGCCTCATTGCTTTACAATGCTTGCCAGCGATTATTTCGAGAGGCTGTGGACCTGTAGACTATGGTTTTCACGGTTACTCTTTTCTTTTGCCAGACCTGATGCCACAAGATGCGCCCTATGCTCCATTCGTTTTACGATTTGATCAGTTGGTAAATGCTTATCAGGAAAAAGAGCAGATTCAAATCAACGAAAACCTAGCAGAATGGCAAGAAATATTCTGCGCTTTAGTTCCCGTCAAAGCGATTGGAGAAGTCATCTACGACAGCTCAGTGGATCAACTTAGCTTGATGAAAACAGCTGTTAACAGCAAAAATATTCCACTGGATTTTCGGATGAAGAAAAATGCCTTTGCTCGTCACCTAGAACGCCATCAATGCAATGAAACCATCGACTACTTGATTTATGCCAAAAAATGTGAACCGCATGTTAGCCGTCGCGACGCTTGGGACAATACGCCACGGGATGTGGTGAGGATGAAAAATTTAATTGCCGAAGGTCGGCGAATTTTCCGCAAGCTCAAGTCCAACTACATCCGGCTGAGATATGCCTATCAAATGATCCGACTCGCTCATTACAGTGGTGATTACGAGCAGACCCTTGAGCTCTACGAAGAGTTGCTCCCCAAAGTTGAACCCATAGAAAGCATTTTACACAATTGGATCTTGGGACACAAAGCTGGTGCCCTCTATCGTTTAGGAGAAAAGGTAGAAGCAGC
>JBCCSR010001096.1:0-2586 GCA_039199865.1 Bacteroidota bacterium | reverse complement strand
TACCTACAAAAAAATAAAAATAGCTGGCCGCTAATTTAATTGGAATGATCAAATAAATACATTCTCCGACAAATTCTCTCCAATTTTGGGGAGCAAAGAGAACGACTAAATTCAAAGAAATTACATCTATTTATCGCAATCACAGTAGAGGTAATTGCTCAAAGTTTCATCTTTTTCTCAAGAAATTTGTTGTAGAATCTAAACTTATCGCGATATGATAAACGTAAAACCTAACCTTAACAATTGGCTATGACTAAAACAAATCTACAAGCACTAAGTTTTGAGGCGGATCAAATTAATCGGGCAGTCGAAGTACTGAACGATGGAGGCCTATTGCTCTACCCTACCGACACTATTTGGGGCATTGGATGTGATGCGACTGATGCCGAAGCGGTCGCAAAAGTATATCAATTAAAAAAACGAGATCCCTCCAAACCCCTGGTCATTCTGGTAGATTCCAGAAAGATGCTCAAGGAGTACGTGGCTCACGTACATCCCAGAATTGACACCTTGTTGGCCTATCATCAACGACCGCTGACCGTCATCTACGAAAATGCACAACAACTTCCCAACAATCTAATCGCCAAAGACAAGAGTGTGGCCATTCGCCTGGTACAGGATGATTTTTGTCAAAAGATGATTCGCCAGTTTGGAAAACCAATCGTGGCTACTTCTGCCAACATCAGCAACGAACCTTTTCCCGAAAGCTTTGGTTCGATCAGCTCAGAAGTCATCAAAGGCATCGACTTTGTGGTCCGCCACCGACAGTGCGAAAAATCGGCCAGTCAGCCATCGGTTTTAGTTCGCATCTTAAAAGACGGTGAACTTGAATTTCTTAGAACTTAAAAAGAGACTAAGCCATTGATCTTGCTTTGATCAATGGCTTAGACCATTCCTTCCCAACATCAATTGGTACTCATTTCCCGGTGCTTTGCCCATGGCATAGGCTGTCTTGACAAAAAGTTTATTGTCAAGACTTGACAATACATTAATTGTTAACTAAATTTGTAGTTGACAATAGATTTTTTGTTAAACCTTTATCAAGGATCGGCTCCGGAGGTTAGACGAGCTTTTTCAAGCCAAACATTCGCTCAAAAGCATCGTCCAAAATGACCAACAGAGCATTGTCTTTAAAAATAAGGTACAAACATACTCTCCATGAAAAATATCGTCGGGCAAACACCACGTGGGGCCGATTTTTTTCCACGTGATGCAGTGATCAACAAAACTTATCGACGCCTTGAAGCAGGCAATAATATTTTTATGTCGGCTCCCCGTCGAGCCGGCAAGACTGCCATCATGCGCTTTCTAGAAGATCGACCACGCAAAGGATATGCTTTCCTCTACATCAGTGTAGAAGATGTTGAAAGCAGTGAAGAGTTCTTTCAAGTGCTCTCGGAAGAGTTGCTGGAAAGCAAGGCTGTCAGCCGCTTAATCAAAGCCTCTGAAAAAGCGCAAAGCATATTCAGTCGCTTTGCCGAGCATGTCAAGAAAATCAAAGTGTGGAATCTAGAGTTGGAAACCCAATCCAAACCACCACCACAATACAGTGAGGAGTTTGAAAAACTCACTCGGGATTTGGATACTTCTGATTTCAAAATCGTTTTGCTCATCGACGAATTTCCGATTGCTTTGGAACGGATTGAAAAAACCTCAAACACGGATGCCGCTAGGGAGTTTCTACACATGAACCGTAGTATTCGCCAAAGGGCCAAACAAGGCCTCTTGTTTGTTTACACTGGTTCGATTGGCCTACCCAATATTGCCCGAAAACTAAATGCCACGGCAACCATCAACGATTTGAATGTTATTGAAGTTCCTCCCCTTACGGTCAAGCAGGCCAAACAATTTGCTCAGTTGCTGTTGAGGAGCTACAAAGTCAAAACCAGAGCAAAAGTCGTTGACTACATGCTAAAACGATTGCACTGGCTGATGCCCTTTTTCATCCAGCTCATCATCCAAATGCTCATCGATGAATTTGAAACCCATCAGGAACCGATCACCAGAGCTATCGTCGACCGAGTAATTGAAAAAGCCAGCAACCATCGAAATAATATTTACTTTGAAAGTTACTACAGCCGTCTCGACAAGTCATTGACCAAAGAAGAGAGCGAACTGGCCAAGCGAATCTTATCTGAAATTGCGGAAAATGACGAGCTTCCACTAGATCATTTTGTGGGTGTTGAAGATGCCATCAGCATTTTAGATATTTTGGAGTTTGATGGTTATATCAATTCCAATGGCAATGCCTATCGCTTCAACTCCCCCATTCTACAATTATGGTGGAGCAAACATGCTAACTAAGTCTTCCAAAATCGTTTCCCATGTTACCATCCAAGAGCAGTATTGCCAGTATCTACAATCCAAAAATTCAAAGTCAGGACGAACTGATTGATCGCTTTGTCGTCCGTCAAGAATTATTTGAAAAGTTGTTTCGAGAGATCAAAGAAGCAGAAATGAAATTTCCCGAACAACACTATTTGATTGAAGGCAAAAGAGGAATGGGTAAAACGGCCCTCCTGCTCCGACTCTGCTACGCCATCGAACGAGATCAGCAAGGTGCTCAAACGCTCATCCCCTTGGTCT
>JBCCSR010001095.1:0-2589 GCA_039199865.1 Bacteroidota bacterium | reverse complement strand
CCTTTTGCTAATTGCGAAGTGCAAAGTTAAGTAGCAATTGGGGATAATTGCAGATTTGACCAAAAAAAGAATCGACTTATTTCTAAGGAAAACCTTGAAAAGTTGAAATGGAGATCCGGAGCTTTACCAGACAGTTGAAGTAGAAAGTTGTAAGCCTTCTAGCTTGATGAAAAGTAAGAGGGAATTAGTTGTTGTTTTCAGAAGTAACTTCATCCTCGCGGCGCACCAAATTTTTGTTGTCAACAAGATCGAAATCTTCGGGGACAAATATTCGGATCTTGATGAATTCGTAGCAATCTCCCCGTTTGGTACGAATCGTCTTTCGTTCTACATCTTTGGAGCTCAACTTGAAGCCTGCATCTGCGCTTTCTCCAAGGATTTCGTAGCGTCCTTCCCTCACAAAATGTTTGAAGATGCTAGGAGAAGCATCATAGATTTGTACTGAGGTTTCGGTCATAATCGTATTCCCAGCCCATTTCTCAATCTCGTACTCTCCGACAATGTTCAGGGAAACCGCATCTATCTCATCGAGCTCGAAGGTTTGATGAAGCACCTGGGAAAGCTGCGCGCTTGTGATTTGGATGGAAAAAAGGCCGAGGGCCAGTACAAATAAGTATTTCATTACAGTGATGTGTCCTTTCCGAGCAATAACTAGCAAAAGTAGTGCTCAATTTGAAATTTTGGTAAAAACTATTTTTCTTTTGCTACCACAATATATTTCTAATGGCCTAAAATGTAAAGAGGGCAACCGTTAAAGTATTGCCCTCTTTATTAACGAATATATTAAAGTAATGTTATAGCGAGCTCGATAGCGGAGCACTATTTTTGACATCTGACGACACATCGTCAACCATCTTGATGTTGATGTCTTCTGGTGCAAAAACCGTGTAAACGATTTTCTCCTGCAAAGCAGATCCTTTAATTTTAATATCCCTTTCCATTCCGGGAGCAAAAATTCTCATTTCCTCATTTTCCACTTTGGATTTGAGATTATAGCGTCCGGCGGTAATCAAGGATTTGAGCATGGAATTACTGCCATTATTGATGGCGATACTCATTTGGACTCGCATGATCTCTCCTTTCCATTCTTTAACCTCGACATCTCCTTTGAGATCAAGGACGATGGTTTCCTGGCCTTTCAAGTTAAAGGATTTGACCAGTGTTTTCTCTGCGGACTGTCCGAAAGTAGAGCTTGTGAGCAATAAGGCAACGAGAATGATCATTGATTCTTTCAAATATTTCATAGGCCTCTTTTTATTTGGTGATACTTTTAATTTAAAAAAAAATGTAATGAATGTCAAGTTTTCTGTAGTGATATCTTCTGTTTCAGTGTATAGCTTTTCTAATTTTTGTCAATTGTAGGAGCAAAGGTTCCAACTGATTGATTGGCAACATATTGGCTCCGTCAGATTTTGCCGCTTGCGGTCGCGGATGAGTTTCGATAAATAGGCCATCAACCCCGCTGGCAATCCCGGCTTTGGCAATGGTAGCAATCATGGCGGGTTTGCCGCCAGTTACACCACTAGACTGATTGGGCTGCTGCAGCGAATGGGTGCAATCCAATACAACTTTAGCGCCAAAGCTCTGCATCTGCGGAATGCCTCGAAAATCAACCACTAAATCTTGATAGCCAAAAGTAGTGCCTCGTTCGGTCAAAAAGACTTGGTCGTTGTTGGAGGCCAGTACCTTATCCATCGCAAATTTCATAGCCTCGGCACTTAGGAATTGTCCCTTCTTGATATTGACGGGTTTGCCCGTTTGGGCGGCCGCGACCAATAAACTCGTTTGTCGGCACAAAAAAGCAGGAATCTGTAAAATGTCAACAAATTGAGCAGCCTTTGCTGCCTCCTCATCGCTGTGTATATCCGTCGTTACGGGTAAGTCAAATGCTTTTCCTACCTCACGTAAAATGTTCAACGCCTTTTCATCGCCGATTCCAGTAAAAGAATCCAAACGCGATCGATTGGCCTTTTTGTAAGAGCCTTTGAAAATGTATGGAATCTCTAATCGATGACAAATTCGATGAATCTGCTCCGCAATTTCAAAAGCCATTTCCTTACCTTCGATGGCACAAGGACCAGCGATTAGAAAGAACTGACCACTTTCAGTATGTTTAATTTTGGGTATTCGTTTCAGCATTTTATAAGTAAGACGATGCTTAAAATTGAAAGGTTGGTTTTTGGCCATTCTTTCAATTGATGTTCTAATCAAAAAACGCAAATGTAGAAGATAAAGTTCAACAAATCAATATTATTTACAAAATATTATTTTGCAAAAACACATTATTATAATTTTTAAAAAAATAATATTCTGCCAAATTAAAAATATCAATCTAATATTTTTCCAGTTAATTATATCTTAAAATTTGCGTTTTAGAAGCCATATCGGGAAGAAATATTTGTAGGCAAAGGCCAATGAAGGGCATCAATTGGCTAGCTCTTTGGGCGATAGGAGGAATCGACAATCGGCTCTAACAAGACGAAAAATTGAAGCATTGATTCGGTACAAGTGTTTAGGGCTTTTCTTCTCTTCTAAAGAACTTGTCTTCTTTTGGATCTTCCTCGATTGCGCGTTTGGCGCGGTCGCGGG
>JBCCSR010001094.1:0-2593 GCA_039199865.1 Bacteroidota bacterium | reverse complement strand
TTTGCACCAGTCCCTTCTCTTCTCTTTGCGCATTCAATACCTCAATTTGCGAATCGCGTAAGTATTTGACGTGATCAAACTTGGCGACAAACTGCTCCACCGTACTTTTTGAACCGACGGGATAAACAAACAATTCCAAATTATTGTCTTTGGCAAATTGGATCGGCAATTCTGTTTTGCCCGTTCCGGGTTCTCCCTCAATCAACAAGGGCATTCCCAGAACGCGCGACATGTGAAAGGCTTGAGCCAATTCTGGATCGCATAAATATTGGTCGGAGCCCGTCCATACTGAAATATTGGCCATTTGAACTATTTTTTTGTTGGAAGGAAAAGATAGTATTTGTCTGTGGGTTTAACCAAAAAAAAAGAAAATGGTTACTGAATTATTAAACTCGTATAATTGGAAGGGTAGTTTTGTGGATTTTTTGGTTCATTTGAGCAATGGGAGATTCCTTTATACCCATCGCTTCGCTATCTAGACCTAGTGTATCTTCATAGAAAATGGTATCTATAAGTGTAATGGATCAATTTCAAGGTACCCAATTCAATTGATCAGATGCTATACTTCGACGCAGGACCCCCTCAAAATCCATAATTTTTTTGTAACTTTTTTTCCAGAAAAAAGCTAAATATCTGATAACCAATTAAATAAATTTTTAATAGCTACCAGCATCTTTTTAAAAACCCTTTTTGAACGCTCAAATCACCATTACAGAATGAATCGTACCTGCTTATTTGCCCTTTTCTTATTGCTCAACTACAATGTATTGTCACAATCTCATCCTCCCTTTACCAGTATGGATGTCTTTGATCTAGAGTGGGTCAACAATCCACAAATCTCACCAGATGGGAAACACATCGTCTATCAACGACAAGGGATGGATATTATGAATGACAAACGGCAATCTCGCTTGTGGATCATTCAAAGCGATGGAACAAATCACTATAAATTGACGGAGCAAGAGACCAATGAATCCAATCCGGTTTGGTCGCCTGATGGCCAGCGTATTGCTTTTTCGGCTACTACAGAGCAAGGCTCCGAGCTCTACGTCTACTGGATGAATACCGGGAAAATTGCTCGAATTTCTCAATTGCCCGCATCGCCTAGTAAAGTAAGTTGGTCACCAGATGGCCAATTGTTGGCCTTTTCTATGAAAGTACCCGGAAAGGAATTGTCTTTGGTCAAGGCACCCAAGAAACCCAGAGGAGCCCAATGGGCTGATCCACCCAAAATTACGACGCGCTTCAAACACGAATCGGATGGCTCGGGATACATTAGTCCGGGCTTTCACCAACTCTTTGTCATTTCCTCCCATGGAGGTTCACCCCGACAGTTGAGCTCCGGTAATTTTCAGCATCGGGGAACACCCGCCTGGTCGGCGGATGGGCAGTCCCTTTATTTTTCGTCCAATCGAAAGGAAGACTGGGAGTATGATTTTCGGAATTCTGAAATTTACCGTTTGAGCTTGGCAGATGGAAGGGTAGATGCTTTGACTGATCGAAATGGTCCAGATCGAGACTTGGTGGTTGCTCCCAAAGGAGACAAAATCGCCTATGTGGGCTATGATGACCGAATGCAAACCTATCAAGTAACCCGTTTGTACCTGATGAATGCCGATGGCAGCGGCAAGGAGGTCCTGACCAGTGGTTTGGATCGAAGTGTCGCCAGTCCTCAGTGGGATGCGGAAGGCAATGGGCTTTATTTTTTGTACGATGATAAAGGTAATACGAAGATTGGTTATGTCAATCTAGCTGGAAAGCATCAGTTGGTCGCCCACAATTTGGGTGGGACAGGAATTGGTCGGCCCTACGGTGGGGGGGCTTACTCCATCGCAAAGAATGGAACGATTGCCTACACGCATACGACGCCAGCGCATCCGGCAGAGTTGGCCTTGGTCAATAAGGGAGATCGGGCGGAGCGTTTGGTCATGTCTCTGAATGCTGACCTCTTGCATTATCGTACTTTGGGGAAAGTAGAGGAAGTTTGGTACAAGTCGACCTTTGATCAAAATGATATTCAGGGTTGGATCGTTTATCCACCTTTTTTTGATGCCAGTAAGCAATATCCTTTATTGGTAGAAAATCATGGTGGTCCCATTTCAAATTACGGGGATCGCTTTTCTCCCGAAATTCAATTGTATGCTACGGCCGGCTTTGTGGTGTTTTATCCGAACCCTCGTGGCAGTACCAGTTATGGTGAAGCGTTTGGCAATTTGTTGTACCACAATTATCCGGGAGAAGATTACCAAGACGTGATGGATGGCGTAGACGAATTGCTCAAGAGAAATTATTTGACCGAAGACTCCTTGTTTGTCACGGGAGGAAGCGCGGGAGGAATTATGACGGCCTGGATGATTGGTAAAAACAATCGCTTTCGATCGGCAGCAGTCATCAAACCCGTAATGAACTGGATCAGTAAAACATTAACGGCAGACAATTACTATGGTTATGCCAATTCCCGTTATCCCGGACAACCCTGGGAGAATATGGATATCTACATGAAGTTTTCACCCGTATCTTTGGTGGGCAATATCCAAACGCCAACCTTGGTGATGGTCGGAACGGCTGATTTACGCACCCCGCTTTCGGAGGC
>JBCCSR010001093.1:0-2601 GCA_039199865.1 Bacteroidota bacterium | reverse complement strand
TGCCACGCATCCCACTCGACAGTATCACCATGTATGGGGCGAGGGCCATTGGCTGGAATCACTCCGGAGATTTGTTGGCAGTCGGTGACTACGAGGGTTACTTGATCCTATTTGATGAGCAAGGAAAAGTTTTAAAAAAAATAGATACCAATGAAAAAGCAATTATTGGCTTGGACTGGCATCCCAGTGAAAACCTCATCGCAGCAGTGGGGGAAAAAATTACTTTGTATCATTACGAATCAGATCGATTGGAATACATTAAAGATAGAGAGGAAGCCATCGAAACATTAATGCTCTGCGTAGCTTGGCATCCCAGTGGCCAATTCTTTGTCACCGGCGATTATGGAGACTTCGTTCATGACTATCCACCGCTATTGCAATACTGGACCTATGAGGGTCAAAAAGTGAAAGCCATCAAAAAGAGCAAGGCAGAACTAAGGAATCTAAAGTGGTCTAGTGATGGAGCGCTATTGGCAACAGCCAGTGAAAAGATAAGACTTTGGAACGAAGCTGGTGATTTAGTAGCAGAAAAAGCGACCCCCGATCTTCTCTGGGGAATCGATTGGAATTCGGACGGAAGCCAATTGGTGGCGACGGATGTGCAAGGAAGGATTCTATTTTGGGACCGTACACTCGAAAAGCTAAAGGAGCTGCAATATTGAAAAGCATGCACATTTCCCCTATCACAAGTGATCGGCGACTCCTTTGATATCCTTTGTAAAAGTAAAGTTGGAGTAGCTATGTTTTAGACTTTGTAAAATCAAATTGGCCTAAATAATCACTGGTTCATTTATCAAAAACGTAGTTATTTAATGTATATTTGTTTGGACACCAGGGTTTGTCCATCGGTCTTTCCCTGATACGCGAGGCATCCCACCAGCGGTTCAAACCAAGTCTAAGATTCACCTAAAAAACAAAATATGAAACGGATTCCAATCATTGTTGTTCTTTTACTTTTCTTATTGATTTTTGCCTGCAACGATACGAACAAACCCAGCGAGACTACTGCAAAAGATAAGACCGTCAAAGCTGATACCAATTCTTGGGAAGTCGATTTCTTTGACGAATTCGATACTTTCAATCCGGAAAACTGGCAAGACCAACGCATATGGGTCAATAATGAAAACCATTGTTATGTTCCTGACAACGAATTCGGAACTCGCGAGGTCAGCAATGGAACATTAAAATTAAAAGTGGTCAATATCGGGAAAAAACGGCCTTGTGATAATATGGATAAACACGGTAAAAAACATCCGGACACCGAATACGTAGCGGGTAGAATTGCTTCCAAAAACCGCAAAGAATTCATCAAAGGGAGATGGACCGCTAGATTGAAATTGCAGGGCAATGGGGAGGCTAGTATGTTTCCAGCCTGGTGGATTCTGGGTGCGAGAAACAATGAACCACCAATACAAGAAGCGGATGAAAACATCTGCTGGCCTTTGACGGGATCCGGAGAAATCGATATTTTTGAACATCACGGAGACCACCTCAACAATAAATATACAACCGGCGCCATTAAAAGCCTGGGGGAATGCGATAAGGGAGACTGGGAAAACTATCGTACCAATATTGATGCTACGCTAGATGAGTTTCACGAGTACGCTGTAGAATGGCAAGGCAGTGATTTGGTCTACCTACTCGACAGAAAAGAAGTTTATCGCAACCTTGGAGAAGGCGACAATTATCCCGAGCCCATGTTTGCCATTTTAAATTATGCCAAGATCACAGATTCCCCTATGACGGGGGAATGGGTCATGGAAGTGGACTGGGTAAAGCACGAATACCAAAAATGATCAAATGTGATGATAACAACAATCTTTTAAAAATCAGTCAAACCCGTATTTTTGCTTGATCAGCTGATAGAAAAATGCTTTTTAAAGTGCAGTTTGCTGTCCATGATGGTTTTTCCACAAGATTAATATTGACATAATTTTTAATCACGTTTTAAAAAACCTATATTCGCTTACGGACAACAAGTAACTACTAGATGAAAACACTTTCGGTATTCCTTTCCCACAATAGTCAAGACAAACCTTTCGTCGAGAAGCTTGCGTTTCAACTGGATTTAGAAAAAGACCTTGAACCTTGGTTGGATAAATGGAATTTAATTCCGGGAGATCCTTGGCAGGAAGGTTTAGAAGAAGCCTTAGAAAAAAGTGATGTCTGTGCAGTATTCATCGGTCCATCGGGAATTGGCCCTTGGCAAAACGAAGAAATGCGGGATGCCATTGATCGTCGAGTGACTGCGGGCAAAGGTAAATATCGGGTGATTCCAATCTTACTCCCAGGGGCCACCAGAGAAGAGAGAGGAAAATTACCTCGCTTTTTAACGCGTTCTACTTGGGTCGAATTTCGGGGAAGTGTCAAAGATCCCGAGGCCTATCATCGTCTGCTCTCCGGCATTCGTGGCATCCCACCCGGCCCTTTAAAAAAAAAGTCTAGTCTAGACCCAACAGAGTGCCCTTATCAAGGGCTGGCTTTCTTTGATATCGAACACGCTCCTTTCTTTTATGGCAGAGCGGCTTTAATCGAGTGGCTTGTCAACAAATTAAAACCTAGCCCTCGCGATCCATCACTCAATCGTTTCTTGGCCATTAT
>JBCCSR010001092.1:0-2601 GCA_039199865.1 Bacteroidota bacterium | reverse complement strand
GGCTACTCAAGTTCCTCTTTTTTTTGCTCAAGCAAACAAGGCTTTGATTCGCTTCACCTCTTCTGAGTCTGTGATCCAATGCGCTGCATCCGCTAAGCCATTGCCTTGACCACCCAAGCCGTCAGCAGAAGAAACAACTTCTTGCTTTGCAGAAAAATGAATTTCCTCTAATCCCGTTTGCTGGACCAACTGTTTGGCATTTTGACTATTGATGCCCGCGCCCCCTAAAATGGTCAATCGTTTTCCAGCTTTTTCAACCATTTGCTTGAGCAAGACTTGTCCGGCTACGGCACTGACTGCTTGGCCAGAACTTAAAATCCGCTGTACGCCCGCAGCAATCAACAACTCCATCGCTTGCATCGGTTCTCGGCAACGATCAAACGCCCGATGGAAAGTAAACGGCAGCGGAGCACTGATCTCGATCATCCTTTGGGTAAATTCCAAATCTATTTGACCATCAGGCGTCAAAGCACCACCAACAATTCCATCGGCCCCCATTTGTTTGGCCAAGTCAATATTGCGAAAGATCACTTCCCGCTCATCGGGGCTATAACAAAAATGACCAGCACGGGGTCGGATCAAGACAAAAATGGGAAGCTCGATGTATTTCCTCACCAACTGCAACGTAGCAGCACTGGGCGTCAAACCTCCAAGCTCAAGTGCGCTACACAATTCAATACGATGGGCACCACCCAGTTGGGCCTGTCTGGCAGAATCCAGAGAATTGGTACAAACTTCTAGTAAAACGGAATCCTTTTTCATTGGAACAAATTTATCCTATTTCTTAAAAATTACCCTTACATTTGCTTCATTGATGAATCGTTTAATCAAAGCGTATGTTTAAAAATAAAAATCTTCCTCTCTTGGCCTTTGGTACTTTGCTCTTGCTTTTTGCTTGTCAGCAAAGTCCTACCAAAAGTTGGCAACCTTTGGACTTACTAAAATATGGAGTCCCCATCACCATTATGGCCCCCGATAGTGCGAAAGTCAAAACCATGGATTTATTGGTGCAAAAAGATGTTACCATCAAGAAGGGAGAAGATTATTATGTTCAAATCTTTTCTTCCGATGCCACGACTAGTGATCACAAAAAAATCTTGGCGGAGCTAAAAGCAGATGTCAAAAACAATCCTTATTTCTCTAAATTTCTTTTGGAAGAGGATAAAGGTTTTATTTACGAAACGGTTATCGACTCTACCCATTACAATTATGGTTTTCGCCACATCAGAATCCAAGGCGATCGGGAATATATTTTTCAAACCGGTTTGATTGGCAACTTCGATCAGGAACAAGTCGAAGCCATGTACGATGCGGTCCAACCTACTACGAAGTAATTGTTTTTTAGTTGATACCGCTTTGGACAAGTTGGCAAGCAGTAGTTGTACCAACAAAAAAGGCCTCCTAAAATTTAGGAAGCCTTTTTTATTTTTCTTTCTCAAGGGATTAAACTTGATGGACGATTTCGTAAGAAAACAATCCAAGAATAACTAAAAGAATGCTTAAAATGATCATGGGGATTTTGTTTAAACATTAAATGATTGATAATGTATACGTTCGTAAAGCACAAAATGTTCCCCGAGCACCTAAAAATAAGGGATTAAAAGTCGATAGCTGACAAAAGCTAATTTTATTGAAAATTAATTGTCTTCTTTCATACTACGTGCTTTCCAAGTACATTTATCGTAATTGAGTAGTGCTCAAAAAATAACTTCCCTTTCTGGATTTCATTAAATTATTCAAAACAGCAACAAAAGACAAGTTTTACCCTCAAAAAGGGGATCAACGACAAAATGACGATTTTAAATGTATTAGTTACACGAATTAGGACATCAAAAAAACCGGTACTCCTTACAGAAGAACCGGCTTTTTTTATGCTGTAGTTGCAATAACTATTTCGTTGCCTTGGTGTATAGTCTAGAAACCATAGACCAGTGAATGACATTGAAGAAGGCATCTACGTAACTTCCTCTTTTGTTTTGGTATTTTAGATAGTACGCGTGCTCCCAAACATCCAAGCCCAAGATTGGCGATCCTTTATCATCTGCACAATCCATCAAAGGATTGTCTTGATTTGGAGTGGAAGTAACAAACAATTTGCCTTCCCCGTCTACGCACAACCATGCCCAACCTGAACCAAAACGGGTAGCTGCTGCTTTTGAAAATTCTTCTTTAAAATTGTCGAATGAACCAAAAGCCTCATCAATGGCTTTGCCCAATTTTCCTTTTGGCGCTCCTCCACCTTTTGGAGACATTACTTTCCAAAATAGAGAATGATTGTAATAACCACCTCCATTGTTACGCACTCCAGCTCCATGAGTCGACGCCTCTTTCAGAATATCTTCAATGCTATGCTTGGCTAAAGGCGTTCCTTCAATCGCTGCATTTAGTTTGTTAGTGTAACCCGCATGATGTTTGCCATGATGAATCTTCATCGTTCTTTTATCAATGTGAGGTTGTAGTGCATCGTGCTCGTAGGGTAGATCTGGAAGTTTAAATGCCATAATAATTTCGATTTTTTTTTGTTAGAATGAAGTACGTTTAATTACACATGGTTAAACTGTAAAAATCATTTTTTGTTCAACCACCTGAAAAACAAGTCCT
>JBCCSR010001091.1:0-2601 GCA_039199865.1 Bacteroidota bacterium | reverse complement strand
CGTAAGTTTGGCGGGCAAGG
Organism: Bacteroidota bacterium; assembly: GCA_039199865.1. Taxonomy (GTDB): domain Bacteria; phylum Bacteroidota; class Bacteroidia; order Chitinophagales; family Saprospiraceae; genus JALZUU01. The sequence goes on along the minus strand of JBCCSR010001091.1, from coordinate 2,581 downwards.
AATCCGATGGCTCTTTGGATTTGATTCTGGCGGAAACAGAAATGATCTCTGGATATTGAATAAAATGACTGAGGACAAATAAAATCATAATGATAAAGACGACGATTAAGATTCCCCAATGCATCCACCATTTGGGTTTCAGGTCGTGCACATTTCGATAAATTTCGTCGCGAATTTCTATATTTTTCATAATTGCTTATTCGTTGAGCATTTGGTTTTTAACGAGATTATAATATTGCCCTTTTTCTTTCAGCAAGTCTTCGTGTGTTCCCCTCTCCACTATTTTTCCCTTATCCATCACTACAATCTGATCTGCTGCCCGAATCGTACTTAAGCGATGGGCAATGACTACTGCCGTTCGTCCTTTGGTGAAATTGACAATATTGTTGCTAATTTCTTGTTCATTATTGGCATCCAAGGCATTGGTTGCCTCGTCGAAAAAGATGAAAGCGGGATCTTTGTAAATGGCCCGAGCAATCAAGACCCTTTGCTTTTGACCACCACTTATCCCCGTTCCACCATCGCCAATGTAGGAGTAAAAGCCGCTTGGTTGACTCTCTACGAAGGAGACGAGGTTGGCAGACTGAACCGCATGCAACAATTTATTGGTATCAATATCTTGGTCTTGTAGCGTAATATTTTCTAGAACCGTTCCCGCCAACAATTTACCATCTTGCAAGACCGCTCCACATTGATCTCTCCATTCATTAATATCAACAGATTTAAAATCGACGCTGCCCAACCAAATTTTACCTTCCGTGATTTCATAAAAGCGCAGCAAAATTTTCATCAGGGTACTTTTCCCACTTCCACTGGCACCGACGATGGCCGTTGTTTTTCCGTGAGGAATGGTCAAATTAATGTGGTCCAAAATATTTGGGGTCCGATTGGAATATTTAAAACAAACATCCTTCAATACGAGGTCTTCGTTCAAAGGCAGTGCCATCTGTACGCCTTCAAACTCTTTTTCCTCTTCTTCATCAAATCGGATTTCGCTCACCCGCTCCAAACTGATCTTGGCTTCTTGAGAAGACTGGATAAATCCGAGAATGCCTCCAACCGGACCATTGAGCTGACCAATGATGTACTGGACCGACAACATCATTCCTAAAGACATTTGACCATCAATCACTGCCTTGGCCGCAAAAAAGGTAAGGAGAGTATTTTTTACCTGATCGATCACAGTACTTCCCACTTCCTGTGATTCGTTGAGATTGAGCATTTTAATATTTAGGTTGTAAATATCCAATCGACTCTTTTCCCAATCCCATCGCTTCTTTTGCTGGAGATTGTTGACTTTAATGTCTTGAATTGCATCAAAGATTTGAATGACTTCACCTTGATTGACGATGTTGGCATCGAAGAATTGATAATCGAGCTTACGTCTTCTGCGCAAAAACAAGACAATCCAGGCAACGTAGAAAAGGGTTCCAACCAAATAGATGAGCAATAATTTGGGATTGTAATAATACAAAATTGCACCGTACAACATAATGCTTAAAGACGCAACGGAAAGTCCCAAGAGAGTATCAAAAATAAATTGTTGAATACGATTGTGATCGGCCACCCTTGATAAAACATCACTTACCATTTTCTTTTCAAAAAAAGCTACGGGGAGTTTCATCAACTTACGGATAAAATCGGAAACCATATTGATGCTGACTTTATCTCCAACAAAAAGCATGACCCGCTTTTGGAAGTAACCGGAAAGATTTGAACTAAGGGTCAAGATGACACTCGCGACCAACAGTAAGTTGATAAAGGTTAGGTCAGCCGTAAAGATACCGATGTCAACAACGGATTGCGTAATCAGAGGAAAAACCAAAGATAGGGCAATGTTCATAATCATACCGAGTAGTACGATTAACAATAAGCCCTTGTGGGGTCTGAGATAGGCAAAGAAACTCCAAATGGAAGAAGTGGTTTCGATATTGTCTTGCTCCAAAAATTTGTTGGTAGGTTCTAGGGTCAATAAAATCCCTCGATCTTCATTCCGTTTCCAACTATGACAAAACTCATCGACGTTGTAGGTGATCAAACCAACTTGTGGATCAGAAACGTAGACTTTTTTCTTAGTAATTTTGTATACGACTACAAAATGTCGGTACTCCCAATGAATAATACAGGGAAGGGGAATTTTATCTCTCAAATCTTCGAAGGTTGCTTTCAATGCTAAAGACCGCAACTCAATGTCTTCTGCCGTTTTGCTAATGGCTAGTAAAGAGACGCCCTCACGAGTAATGTTGCACTTATCTCGGAGGTACTTCATAGAAAAATTTCTTCCGTAATACTTCGCAATTATCTTTAAGGAGGCGGGGCCGCAATCCATGGTATCCAATTGCTTAAAAAAGGGGAATCGTTTGGTTTTAATCATTCGTCCTTTATATTATCTATTCTTGCAAAATATCAAAACGCTTAAGATGGGACTGAAGCTTTTAACAACTATTGGGCAAGATCCTCAAAAAGGATCTAACAATATAATTTTATAATGAAAAGCCTGAGTATTTTTTTTAACAACTTACCAGAAAAAACAGGTTTTGGCAAAAAATCCAATTCAGTGATTTTGGATTGGACATCAAAT
>JBCCSR010001090.1:0-2602 GCA_039199865.1 Bacteroidota bacterium | reverse complement strand
TCGTAACCTATTGATTATCAGAACCAATCTTGTATCAAGGATAAAAATCCACCTCATAATCTCCCATCAGATAACAATAAAAAGCTCAGATTTTGGTTCAATAGCCGAGGTGGATTTTTATTTTTTAAGATGTATTACATATCTTTGAAATGCCCGCGATTGGGCAAGAGCTAAATAAAATTGGGATATTATGAAGCAGAATCAACAGCAAATCAAAGTTTCTCAAATCTCTTCTTCCACTTTTTTAACCAAAATCAAGACTAGGCTTGTCAAAGTTGGTGAATCCAACGAGAAATTGATGCCTACTTTCCCTAAATCAGGAAACACGGTTCCTGTAATCAGCAAACGACCTGTCTAATCCTAATTATATCCCTACTGACGGAAAGAAAATTTTCCTAAAGACAGCTTGAACATATTATCTAACAAACAATTTGGTCGAACTGAGTTCATTTAGTATTCTGACAATGCTTACTCAATAATTCAAAACACACACTAATTACCGAGCTTGTCAGAATACTATACAATTTCCCTCTCATTTGTGAGTTTATATTTTATGGACTTTGGTATCTTTGCCAGGGTTTACTGGGGTTTCCTCCGTTGAATGTATAAATACAAAAGCGTTTCGATTCGAATTGTGAAAAAAATAGATCGATTAGTCGTCACCAGTTTTGTGGCTCCTTTTATTGCCACTTTCTTCATCGCATTGTTTGTCCTGATCATGCAATTCCTTTGGACTTACATTGACGATATCCTTGGTAAGGGAGCTAATCTGTGGATTTTACTGGAATTGCTCTCTTATTTGTCCATGTCGCTCGTCCCGACGGCCCTACCCGTTGCAGTCTTGATCTCTTCGGTAATGGTCATGGGCAATATGGCCGAAAACTACGAGCTGGCTAGCTTGAAATCTGCCGGTGTTCCTCTACTCCGCGTAATGTTTCCCCTCGTCCTATTCACCAGTGGCATTGCCGTCTTCTCTTTCTTTTGTTCCAACAATATCATTCCCATTGCCAATTTGAAATTCAAATCTCGTTTGTACGATATCAAAAGGCAAAAACCAACGCTTAATCTCGAAGAAGGAGTTTTCAACGACGATTTCAAAAATATGGTGATTCACATCGGTGAAAAGGCTGAAGACAATCGGACCATCTATGATGTCATCATCTACGACCACAATCCTTACAACAATAAAAAGGTCAGTGTCATCACGGCCAAAAAAGGAGAAATGTATACCTCCAAAGATCAACGCTACTTCATCATGAATCTTTACGACGGGATACAATATCAAGAAACCAAAGCCAACAATACCCGAAAAGAAAAATCTTATCCTTTCGTCCGTACTTCATTCGAAAAATGGAACAAAGTATTTGATTTGAGCGAGTTTGATATGAAGGAAACCAATACCGAACTGTTCAAAAGTCATCAAACCATGTTGAGTACCGCTCAACTCAAGGTAGCCATCGACTCGCTCGACCGAGTCATGTACGAAAAACGCAGTAACCTAGCGGTCAGGGTCAATCGCAGTTTTCGACTTTTAAAGGACAGTATTACCTTCGAACAAGCAGAAAAAGAACGCACTAAAGGGATGCCAGAGTCGGTAAAAACCAAAATAGACAGCATCCGCTGGTCGGCCAAACCCCACTTAAAACCAGTAGAAAAAATACCGGCGCCCAAACCTACCGCTGCGTCTAAGAAAAAGGTCACCGCCAAAAAAACGAATATCAAGAAAAAGCCCAAAAATAAAAAACCCGCAAGAAATTACAATCGAGGTTACAAACAAGCCATCGATCAACCCTTGGAAGACTACGATCGGTTTTTAGAACTTTTTCCGCAAAAAGAACATCACAAACTCATTCCCAAGGCCCGTTCCCTGATTCGATCCATCAAGAATGAAAGCGAGACTTCCCACCACGTAATCGAACGAAAAAAAGAATCGAGGGTCAAACACGTCTACGAACTGAATTTCAAATACAGCATGGCGCTGGTTTGTATCATTTTCTTGTTTATCGGTGCACCCATGGGCGCTATTATCCGCAAGGGCGGTTTTGGTTATCCTCTGTTGATTTCCATCTTGTTTTTTATGCTGTTTATCGTGATGAATATTTTTTGTAAAAAAGTAGCGGAAAGTCATACCTTACCCGCCGTGCTTGCCTCTTGGTTGCCTTGTATGATTTTGTTTCCCATCGGTGCAGTGCTCACTTTTCGGGCCATGAATGATTCGAAAGTGATCAATACCGAGCGCTACGCTCGTTTGCTTCGCTTTTTTATTCGCTTCCTCTCGGGTTAATCCATCATTTTGCCAGCAGTCAGGTAACGAATAGTAGTGTGGATGCCAACTTTAAACGCCTTGACTGTGCAAGCAGCTCCAAGTGGAATGTTTACAAAAAGATTCCGCATCCTTCTACCAAAAGTCTAGTATCAAAACAAAGCCATACATGCTGGCCATCATCAAAACCAATCGAAACTTCTTTATCGCCCTTTCGTTTTTCGTTGTTCTGGGAGCCATTTTCTTGAGTCGTATTGAAAAGGGAGATCTGGTGTTCTACTTTAGTGATCACCGAACGACCATTGGCGATTTCTTCTTTCGCTACGTCACCAAAATGGG
>JBCCSR010001089.1:0-2604 GCA_039199865.1 Bacteroidota bacterium | reverse complement strand
GGAGGGACGAAGGCCATCAAGATAAAGGTTGAAACGGATGACATCGGTCAAATGGTAAATGCAATTGCAAAAGCCAGTACTGCGATGATGAGTCCATACATAAAGACACCGTAACAGATGCGGAGGTAACGGTATTTTTTGGCCAAAACAATTCCTAGAAAATAGAGATCGCGGGTCATGGAGCTATACAAAAAATCTTCATCTTTGATCATTTCCATCATTCCCCAGTGAAAGTCATCTAAACTCATATTGTAAAAATTGCCAAAAAAGAGGAGATTGGATCGCTTGTTTTGAATGTCTTCTCGAGTAAACTTTCCTTCGGTAATCTTGGGTCGGGTGGAAAGGGTTGCAAATACAATGGCTAGCAAACAGACAAATAGTAAAACGCCCGTTGGAAGGATCAATTTGGGGTTTGAACTAAAGCCCGGAACCAAGGTGGAGAGCGTGATGGATACAATAATTGCGTTGATACTGAGCATAATATTGGCCTTATTATCGGCAATCGAACTCAGGTTGACATGGGTGCGGTAGGTGGTTCGATACATCGTTTCCACTCCTCGTCCAAGATTGATCTCCTTTAAATCTACCGCTTCACCGTCATTGGCCTTTGACTTTTTCTTCTTCTTTTTCTGCTTTTTCTTCCCCTTGTTCAATTTATCGAACTGAGCCACTTCGTCAACGGTGAGCACCTCGTTGGGAATGAGTCGCTTCTTTTGTTTGATCAGCTGACGAATGTGTTTGGTTTTTTGCTTATTGTAAAGGGCTTGGGCAATGGCGGTCTTGTATTCGTGACCGTTCATAAAGTCCAATTCAAAGTTGAGCCATTCGAGGTCAGACATGTTGAGATGCTTGGTCTGTGCCAGTTCTTGTCGAAGTCGTCCACAGCGATCCCAATAATTGTATTTCCCAAGATGGTTTAGATCTGCATCACAGATGATTGCCTCTAAATTGTTTTGTGGGTTTTGCGGTACTTTGGTGGCCAAGATGCAGGCCTCGATTTGTTGTAGTACTGCTTCGGAATAGTCTCGCGGTTCGAGAAAAGCACGAAGGTATTTGGCACTGCGTTCTTCGTGGTTGGCGGGCCCTTTATCGTAGCCCGTATCGTGAAACCAGGCAGCCAACTGTAAGATTTCCATCTCCTGTTCGGTGAGCTCCAGGATCTGACCAATTTCGATCACTGCTTCAACTACATTTTCAGTGTGTTGAACATTGTGATAGGAATAGGCTTTGGGAACCTGTTCGGTGATGAAATTGGTGACGTGAGCTTCTACTTCCAGCAAAAGGGCATTTTCAACCTCCATAATAACAAGATAATATCGAAGTTTTATCTCTAGCCGCCTTGCACCTGCGTCTGTATTTGATCTTCAAGCCTCAACACGCCGGTCTAGAAATAAAATTGAAATTTTGATTGATTCTACAAAGGTTAAATTATTAAAAATTTCTTGCAATTGAGCACTGGGGATAGATAAGTTGTAGATGTAGTCTAACTTTTCTTAGAATGACTGGGAGTTGCTCCTCCTAAATTGAGCTTGGCCAGAGATACTTTCTTTTCCAACGAAGGATGGGAAAAGGCGTTATCTCCAGACTACTTTGTTTGGTAAGAGAAACGAGAACAAAGCTAATGATCATCAACAAATACCAAGCGCCAATCTTAGCCAGGGAGACCATTTGCCAGGAGATCGTCTGATCTGGGTAGACCCAAATTTTGGAGAAGGTACTGGCATTTTCAGCTATCCAGATAAAGCATGCGATCAGAAAAAAGCCAATCAATAACGACATGGAGCGTTCTTTTTTCCATGCTGTAAAATAGACCTTCGTTCGGTAGAAAGCCCAAAAGGTCAAAGCGAATAATAGCCAGCGAAAGTCCCAGATAAAATGGTGGGTAAAAAAGTTGATATAAATCATTGCAGCTAGTAAAATAGTAAAGGGAAGAGGAGGGTAATGGCTAAATCGCAAGCGGAGAATTCTCCAGGCACGAGCAATATAACTCCCAACTGCCGAATACATAAAACCCGTAAACAGCGGTACGTTGGCGATATGGAAAAAACTGTCTTCGGGATAGTACCAGGAGCCAATTGCTGGATTGGTTTTGAACACTTCCATTAGCGTTGCCACAAGATGAAAAACGAAGATAAGTTGGACTTCTTTCCGACTTTCCAACCCCAAAACCAATAACAATAATTGTAGGATTAGTGCACTAACAAAAAGAAAATCGTAACGACTAATTCCTTGAGGCTCCAGATAAGCAGTAGTGATGATGAGTAAGAGTAAGGTCCCACCAAATAGACAAGCCCAGCTTTGTTTCAAGCCAAAATAGCAGAGTTCTTTCCCCCAAATGAAAACTTTATTGCTCATGTGTTTAAAATTTTTTGACAGCGATGGGCTTGTGGAAAATTTTCCGCAGCTCCGCAACCATCACGGGTTTAACTAGTTGTTTTATAGCTTTATACTTTTCCTTTGTCCATCAGCAAGGTTGAGAAAAAATAAATAGACAATCAACAAGAAGATGCTGATCAGGAAGACACTGGGAAGGCCACGAAAATTAGTGGGATATAAGAAAATGTGTAGGATATCTTTGCACAACTCGGAAGGTTGAATCAAAAT
>JBCCSR010001088.1:0-2606 GCA_039199865.1 Bacteroidota bacterium | reverse complement strand
CAGATTCTTACTACATTCGCCTACTGAATTTACAAATAGTATCTTCATTCGAAACCACTGTCTGGAATACTCGTTTTCTCTTCCTTTACGGAAAAAGATTGGCTTCTGGGCTTCACCTAAACCGCTAAAACTGATCGCCACATGATCACTGGAGTCATTATTTGTTTTATCGTTGGCTACATCGCCATCGTCTTTGAACATCCCCTAAAGTTAGACAAAACTGTTCCTGCGCTCATCATGGGAGCCTTCATCTGGGCCCTCATTTCCATTGGACATCTCAATGTCGTTGATCACCATCATCACTTGGGTGAGATCGAAGAAGTTTTACTACATCACATTGGAAAAGTGGCAGAAATTCTGTTTTTCCTCATTGGGGCAATGACCATTGTCGAGTTGGTCGATCTCCACAGAGGCTTTTCGGTGATTACCAATCGAATTCAGACGACCCGGAAGTCAACCATGCTCTGGTTGATTTGTATCCTAGCCTTCTTCCTCTCTGCCACCTTAGATAACTTAGCATCTACAATTGTTCTCGTCTCTTTATTGCGACGTTTGGTGCCAGATAAAACGGAGCGACTTTGGTTTGTATCCATGGCTGTTATTGGTGCGAATGCGGGAGGGGCTTGGTCTCCCATTGGAGACGTAACCACCACGATGTTGTGGATTGGAGAAAAGGTATCAACGGTTGGTCTAATTTCTAAACTCTTTATCCCCTCGGTCGTTTGTATGGTCATTCCAACCCTCATCGTTTCTCGGATGAAACCTTTCCAGGGCAATATTACTCCTGCTAATCGAGACTTTGAGAAAAAAATAAGCGAAGAAAAATTATTGAGCTCCAAGACCATGCTCTTCGTGGGTATTGGGGCATTGATCTTTGTCCCTATTTTTAAGTCCATCACCCATTTGCCTCCTTATGTTGGTATGATGCTTTCGCTGGGCTTTGTCTGGTTGGTATCGGAGTACATTCACCCAGAAGAGGATTTTACCGAAGAAAGAAAAAAGCAATACTCCGCTCATCATGCCTTATCCAGGATTGAAATGTCGAGTATCTTGTTTTTCCTAGGAATTTTGGTTGCGGTAGCCGGCCTAGAAAGTGTAGCCGTGATGTACAATGGCAAAGAAGTGGGTTTGTTGATGTCAATGGCGGAACAATTACAAGGAGCAATTCCCAATCAAGATATAGTGATTATTGTACTCGGATTTTTATCTGCCATTATTGACAATGTTCCCTTAGTTGCCGCATCCATGGGGATGTATACGGAAGCGATGGATGCTCGGTTGTGGCATTTCATTGCCTACTCCGCAGGAACGGGTGGAAGTATGTTGATCATTGGTTCTGCCGCGGGTGTTGCCGCAATGGGCATGGAGCGAATTGATTTCATTTGGTATCTAAAAAATATTGCTTGGCTGGCAATGATCGGTTTCCTTGCGGGTTGTGGTGCCTTTATCTTTGTATCCCAGTTTGTATGATTTCATCCCTAAAATATTACTTGCTATTTGGTCTATTCCTCATGGCTTGTCAGCCAGCAATCGACCCCCAACTGCTACACGGAGAATGGAAGGCAGCCCACTTTATTGAAAACGGAGTTGCCAGTGACATCGATCTTCGCAATGTCCTTTTTACCTTTAATGCGGATGGAACCTATGCGTATCACGGTACCTTCCAGCTTGAAGAGAGTGGGCGTTATTACCTGACTGGCAAATTGTTATACACTACCGATACTACTGCCAATCAATCCATCGAAAAGTCGGTAAAAATTGCTAAAATCACTAAAGACTCGATGTACTTTCAAATGAATGCCGGAGGAATCCCTCAAATCTTTAAATTGTACAAAACTCAATAAGGCATTAACATTCCATCCTTGATTTGTGCTGGATTCGTGAGAATAGTCTCGATCTAGCCCCCTCCTATTGATTCTCGCCGCTCCTGTAAATTGGCCCACTCATTGCTATATCATGGTAGAGAGATACAACAAATCCATTTATTGATTTCAATTCCATGACATTATGATCACTTATGAGCAGGTCAAAAAGGCGATGAATAATCCTCCCACGGAGGATATGGTTCATATGTACAACGACTTGGGGGATTACATTAGTGAGCACCCATTATGCGTTAACGATGACAACCCGTTTAGCAAGCTAAATCCCTCAGGCAATTTTTGCATTAGTGCTACCAGTATCCAAAGCAAGTATATTGCATTTGTCTTGGGAAAACACATGGACAGTCAATTTCCTGAAGATGTGATTCACACCTTCTTCAATATCGACAATTGTTACAAAGTTCAATTTGGACAAATCAAAGGGAAAGAAATCGATGGATGTATCTGCCTAATTCATCAAGAGCGTAGTAATTTTGATCTTCAAAAGGTCTACGATCATATCTACCGCTAGAGAATTGATCAATGAACTTTAGGCCTTCGTCTTTTCTTTTGGAATCGTTATCTGATCTAAATTTTTCAGACTCAATCGAATCTGACCTTTCGAATTTAAAAGTGCTCTGATTCCCTCTACTCCAGTAGAAAAAGTTTGTAATGCTAACGTATTAATTTGAGCGTTGACAAGGACATTCGGATTGACTTCGAAAGGTTGGAGTTGATTTTCTG
>JBCCSR010001087.1:0-2610 GCA_039199865.1 Bacteroidota bacterium | reverse complement strand
GTCAAAGCAAGGGTTTTCTTTTTGTCCCCATTTGACTGCAATTTGAGCTACAGGGTTGAAGAACAAGTTACTTTGATATGGATCAAATGGCCTTCAACGAAAGAAGCCCCGAAACACTTAGGTTTCGAGGCTTCTTTTTTTCCGGCAAGCGGACATAGCTTTACTTGTTACCACCCGCAGGAGATAAAATACTGGGCTGACTAGATGGAACACCATCTGGTTCTGGAGCCTTTTTGTTGACTTGACCTTTTATGGTCAAAACAATTTTTTCTGGGCCCGCATTGGTGGTAAGCGTAACTCTTTTCACGAACTTCCCAATTCTTTTGGTATCGTAACGAACTTCGATCGCACCACTTTCTCCTGGAAAGATAGGTTCTTTAGGCCAGGTAGGAACGGTACACCCACAACTTCCTTTAGCATTTGTGATCTGTAGAGGCTCATTGCCGGTGTTGGTAAATTTGAAAGTACGGAGCGGGTCAGCGTGTTGTTCGATTGTTCCGTAGTCAATCTCCTCTGTTTCAAAAGCCATTACTGGACCATTAGCCGGTGTTTCATTCGCCATTTTTTCCTGCTTATCTTGAGCGAAAGCTACAGCAGAAATCAGAAAAAGTATAGCAAATAGAGAACAGAATTTTTTCATTTTCTAACAAATTTGGTTCATGAAATGTGTACTGGACAAAATTACTTTAAATTAAGACAAAATGAAAGTATCGCCATTATTTTGTCCGTTAAAATATCGTTAAACAGCAAATTGATCTGCTTTTCTGCCTTTTGACGAAAAATCTTTGAATTCGTAACACCTTCCGGCAAAGAATTTGCGTTTTGTAATTGTGTTTGCTTTTCCATCGCTGTTAGTGATTTTACAACTCAGCTCCGTCCTAGATTGGGAAAAACGATAAATGACAATTTTTCGTTTTGACTGCAAAAAATGCTCCAAGCCTTAAACAATTAAATTAAAATGAGCATTCAATTATAGTAAATTGATTTGGAATTTGTTAGCACATGAATCGTTCGGAGTGATTTTCTCGCTGGAAGAATTAATGCAAATTCAATCAAAGTTTACCTAAAAAAATGCATTAAATTTTTATATTTTTGCAGTCAAATTCAGCATCCTCATCATTTGCTTTACAGGGACGAACTATTCTTCCAAGACGCTAGACCTCACTTTTGATCATTAAGTCCCTTTCGATTGAAACAGATAAAATCGTGATGCTTTAGAGAGACTACAGTAGTTGTCTGAGCGCAAGCGGGGCTACTAACCTAAAATACAATCAATTTTATGATAGACCAATCAGATGTCATTCAGCAATTGTCTACCGAAAAGGAGGACAATGATACTTACGTTTCTGAAGTGCTCAATGATTACTGGATAAGCTGTGTGAGCCGTGAGGCCAGTTTGCTCGGTAGGAGAGAAGTATTAACGGGAAAAGCAAAGTTTGGGATTTTGGGCGATGGTAAAGAGGTGCCCCAAGTGGCTATGGCTAGAGCCTTTAAAAAAGGGGATTGGCGCTCGGGCTATTATCGGGATATGACTTTTATGTTTGCTTTGGGCTTGAGCACTATCGAAGACTTTTTTGCTCAGCTGTATGCCGACGCTGAGAATGACCCTTTCTCGGGAGGTCGGCAAATGAATAGTCATTACGCCAGTGTCTCCGTTGACGAACAAGGTCAATGGACCAATCATTTGGATATCCACAACATCTCTTCCGATATCTCCTCTACGGGAGGACAAATGGCCAGAGCTCTCGGACTAGCTTTAGCTTCTAAGAAATACCGAGAAATTCTTTCCCTAGAAAAGGGAACTACCTTCTCCCGAAACGGCAACGAAGTGTGTTTTTGTACGATTGGAGATGCCAGCACCTCAGAGGGTATTTTCTGGGAAACCATGAATGCCGCAGCAGTGATGCAAGTGCCCTTGGTGGTGAGCGTTTGGGATGATGGCTACGGAATTTCGGTACCCAAGAAATACCAAACAGTGAAGCAAAGCATTTCAAAAGCACTCGAAGGGATGCGTTTTACCAAAACAGAAGAAGGATTGGACATTGTTCGGGTGGATGGCCGGGATTATGCGGCACTGCGCAATTTGTATGAGACAAAAATTGAAGCCGTTCGCCAGTCACATCGGCCTACACTGATTCACGTCGAACACTTAACTCAACCTCAGGGCCATTCCACCTCCGGCTCCCACGAACGATACAAAAGTAAGGATCGACTACAATGGGAACGGGAGAATGATTGTCTGCTCCGAATGAGACAGTGGATACTTCGAGAAGACTACGCTAGTGAAGAAGCATTGGAAAAGATCGAGGCTGAAGCAAAAGAGTACGTGAGAGCAGCTAAAAACAGAGCTTGGAAGGCTTTCGCCGATCCCGTCAACAAGAAACGAGACGACTTACTGGCCCTTTATCAACACCTCATTGTAGCAACCAAAGAAGAAGAGGCGAAGGTATTGGAGCAAGAGCTGAAAAAAATGATTGATCCGACGGGAGCTGAAATTTTGCAGAATGCCCGGAGAATGCTTTTTATTTTGAAAGGTAGAGGAGGAAACCATTGGGATCAATTGGTGCAATTTGCACGTGATGAAAAAGAAAGAGGATGGGAAAAGTATTC
>JBCCSR010001086.1:0-2611 GCA_039199865.1 Bacteroidota bacterium | reverse complement strand
TTTATGGTTTTACATTTTTTTTGCTTTTTTCAACAACATTTATTGCGAAGTAATGTTTTACATTAAAAAAAGATAGCAATACTATTATTTCATAAAGCAAAGCTAAATGATTATGGAAAATTCAAGTTTCACCCGTCAGTTTATCAACCACAGCAATTATCTACGTGGGTTTGCAATGAAATTAGCTCAAGACAAAAACAATGCGGATGATCTTTTTCAAGATACCGCGTTTAAGGCCTTCCGTTACAAAGATAAATTCAAGCCAGATACCAATATGAGAGCCTGGCTGAGTACCATCATGAAAAATTCTTTTCTCAACCAATTCAGGAGTAAAAAGAATAGACAAGAAATACAAGATAGTTCGCCAGACAGTTTTCTAATTGATAGCGGTACTACGGTAAGAAATGAGGGAGAGTCCAATATTGCGATCCATGAAATTACCAGAGCGATCGATCGCTTGGGTGATGATTTAAAAGTTCCATTTCTGATGGCTTATCAAGGCTATCAATACAATGAAATTTGTGAACACATGGGAGGCATTCCAATTGGTACAATCAAAAGCCGGATCCAGAATGCGCGAAAAGTTTTAAAGACGCAGCTGAGTACCTGGGAAAGCTAACTTTTACTAACCAAATTCGGGAGAAATGAAGCCATTTTATGTCCATCTGGAAATCAATTCGAACCTGTACCTTAAGGATCCACAGAAAACCAAATTGGGTCGAAAAATTATTGAGAAAAGTGTTTTACTCATCGATGAAATTGGCTTAGAACAATTCACGTTCAAGAAATTAGCCAAGATCATTCCCTCCACTGAAGCCAGCATTTACCGTTATTTCGAGAACAAGCATACCTTGTTTGTCTATCTTCTCAATTGGTATTGGGAGTGGATGATCGTTCGCATCAAGTTCAATACCATGAACATCAGGCAGGCAGATGAAAAACTCAATATTGCCCTTAGAATTATTGTTGACACGGCAAGTAGAAATACGGAAGTAGAGTTTGTCAACGAAGACGTACTCCATCGAATCGTGGTGAGAGAAGGCGCCAAGGGCTATCATCATAAGCTCGTAGACGAAGACAATTCTGATGGTTTCTTTCTAGCATACAAAAGACTCTGTAGCTTAATTGCAAGCATTATTCTGGAAATAAGGCCCGATTTTACCTACCCAAAAGCCTTTGCCAGTACGCTCGTCGAAACGGCTAATAACAACATCTATTTTGCCAGACATTTGCCCAGGCTTACAGATATCAAGGGGGAAAATGACGATGATCAACAATTGGGGGAAAAAGTCACCCGAATGCTCGAATATCTTGCCTTTGGCTTATTGTACGGACAAGATCATCAATCTGAAAGACATCGTGTAGCAATTTAGTCCGAATCATTTTTACTTATTATTTGACGATTTATTCCTTCTGATCACTGTGAGGGCTGAGCTACCTGTGACTTAAATGACGAGTATCAACGCAACAAGATTAAAATATGTCATTGAAAACATTTTCAAACCTAATAAACCTTACGAAATATGGATAAATCATTGTTTGTAAAATCAGTTCTCTGTTTCATCGCTATTTTTACATTTGCAAGTTGTGTCACCATTCGAGAGGGAGAAGTAGGCGTCAAACGTACACTCGGAAAATATTCCGATCAACCCTATACTCAGGGCTTAAAATTTTTCAATCCTTTTGTCTCCAGAGTGGTAAAAATTTCCACTCAAACTGAAAACCTTGAAGTGGGTTTAAGCATTCCATCAAAGGAAGGATTGACGATCTTGAGTGAGGTGTCTATTCTCTACAATATCGATGCAAAGAAGGCCCCTAACTTACTCCGAAATATTGGAACGGAGTACGAAAAGAACGTCATTTTGCCAATTTTCCGCTCCGCGGTTGCTGATGTGACTTCTCGCTTTTATGCTAAAGACATGCATACTGGTGAAAGGGCAACCATCGAAAAAGCCATTCGCGATCAAATGATGATTTTAATGGACGGAAAGGGAATTGAAGTCGAAGCAGTATTGCTCAAAAGCATTCGCTTGCCACAAAGTTTGGCCTCCGCCATCGAAGAAAAACTGGAAGCCGAACAGCAAGCACAGCGAATGGAATTTGTTTTGCAGCAAGCCAAAAGGGAAGCCGAGCAAAAGCGGATTGAAGCAGAAGGAACGAGAGATGCTCAGTTGATCATTGCCGAGGGATTGGATCAAAAAATCCTACAGTTCAAATCAATTGAAGCCTTCAAAGCTTTGGCCAGCTCTCCAAATGCAAAAGTGATCATCACAGATGGCGACTTGCCCATGATTATGGATTCTGATTCTGGTACTTCTGGCGAAACGAAAAAGCGAAAAATAAATCTTGACAACTAATCGTTAATTATCCTTTATTCATAGCTGATTATATTTTGTTTAAGTTAATTATGGGCAGGTTAGTCATCTCGACCTGCCCTTTTTTTCCGCCAAAATTATTGATTCACCTTTACTCTGAGTCGCTTGAATATTCAAAGGCAAAAGAGTAGTTAAAAAAAGAAAAATGTATATCACCGTCCGCAACAATGCCAAACGATCCAGAAAATACGTTCGATTTATCAAATGGAAGTTGTATTAGCTGAAAGCCAAATTCA
>JBCCSR010001085.1:0-2611 GCA_039199865.1 Bacteroidota bacterium | reverse complement strand
TCAGCAATCTGGGAATATGGCGGTACAGATCAAGACGAAAAAAGGATTGTTACTTAAGTCCTTGACCCACAATCCCGATGTCCTGTGGGTGGCCGTCTTGGGGCATTTGTATTCTCCCAACGCCGAAAGAGGAGTGTACAAAACAACCAATGGTGGGAAGAATTGGAAAAAAGTCTTGTTCGTCAATGAAAACGCTGGAGCCATTGATTTGGTAATGGATCCAACCGATAAAAACACTTTGTATGCATCCACTTGGCATCGGGAACGTAGAGCCTGGAATTTTGTGGAATCTGGAGTTGGTTCGGGAATTCACAAAAGTACCGACGGTGGCGAAACTTGGCAAATGATCTCCGGAAAGGCATCTGGTTTTCCCCACGGCGAAGGAGCGGGAAGAATTGGTCTAGCAGCCGTCCAGCAGAACGACAAAACCCTGCTTTATGCCATTATTGACAATTATTTTCGCCGACCAAAAGAGAAGAAAGAAGGAGCGGAAGATCTGCTTGTCAAAGATGATTTACGGGAAATGACCAAGGAGGAATTTCTGAAATTGGAAGAAGACAAACTCGCGACTTTCTTGCGCAGTAAGCGTTTTCCAAAAAAATACGGAGCCAAAAAAGTCATGACTATGGTGAAGGAAGGTAAGATCCAACCCAATGCGCTGGTCGAATATTTGGAGGACGCCAATTCCTTGTTGTTTGATACACCCGTTACCGGAGCAGAAGTGTATCGCTCAGAAGATGGTGGAAAGACTTGGCAGAAAACCCATGAAGGCTATTTGGATGATGTTTACTACTCTTATGGCTATTATTTCGGTCAAATTCGCGTGGCAGCGGATAACCCCGATAAAATCTATATTTACGGGGTTCCAGTTTTGCGTTCGGATGATGGTGGAAAAACCTTTCAATCGATCAATGGAGCCAATGTACACGTGGATCATCATGCACTCTGGGTCAACCCCAATCGCCCTGGTCATTTGATTTTGGGAAATGATGGTGGTGTCAACATTTCCTACGATGATGGCGAACATTGGTTCAAGTGCAATTCTACTCCGGTAGGGCAGTTTTACTACGTCGCAGTGGACATGGCCAAACCCTACAAAGTTTATGGTGGTTTGCAAGACAATGGCGTCTGGGTTGGTCCCAGTACCTACAAGGCCAGCGATGGCTGGCACAATAGTGGTCAGTATCCCTACAAGTCGATTATGGGAGGAGACGGAATGCAAATAGCGATTGATACCCGAGACAACAACACCGTTTATACGGGGTATCAATTTGGCAATTACTTCCGCATCAATCAAAGTACTGGTGCCCGAAAATACATTACGCCAAAGCATGAGTTGGGGGAGCGTCCCTTCCGCTGGAATTGGCAAACCCCTATCCATCTGTCCATCCACAATCAAGACATTTTGTACATGTGCTCCAACAAAGTCCATCGTTCCTTCAATCAAGGCAATGATTTTGAAGCCATCTCTGATGATTTGACTACTGGAGGCCGCAAAGGAGATGTCGCTTTTTCAACCTTGACGACCATTCATGAATCTCCTCTGCGATTTGGTTTGCTTTACGTGGGAAGCGACGATGGTTTGGTACACGTCAGTAAAGATGCTGGCAATACTTGGACCAATATTACTGGGACTTTGCCCAAAAACTTGTGGGTGAGTCGAATACAAGCTTCCACCCATGATGAAGCGACTGTTTACCTCACTTTGAACGGCTATCGTTGGGATGATTTTGCGTCCTATGTTTACCGTTCTACCGATTATGGAAAAACCTGGACTCGTATCGCCACTGATCTCCCCATGGAACCCGCCAACGTCATCAAAGAAGATCCCGTCAATGCGCAGTTATTGTACGTTGGAACCGATCACGGTTTGTATGTTTCCATGAATGCAGGTCAATCCTTTATGCACATGGGACATGGTTTGCCCGCAACAGCCGTTCACGATGTAGTCGTTCATCCGCGAGAGAAAGACTTGATCGTGGCCACTCACGGCCGTTCTTTTTACGTGGCCAATGTTGCTCACTTACAGCAATTGAAGACTGATATGCTCGATAAGCCTCTCTACGCTTTTGATCTTTCGGAAGTCAAATATCGTTCTCGCTGGGGCAGTCCATTTAGTCAATGGTCGGATCCAATTGATCCAGATTTTAGCGTTCCTTTTTACAGTCAGCAATCTGGGAATATGGCGGTACAGATCAAGACGAAAAAAGGATTGTTACTTAAGTCCTTGACCCACAAAACCGAGAAAGGCATCAACTACCTGGATTATGATTTGACCATTATGGAATCGGCCAAAGATGCTTACGAAACCTTTCTCAACACTGATTTAAAGAAGAAAGAAAAGAAGAAGTCCCTCAAGAAAGCCAAAAATGGACATTATTATTTAATGCCTGGCACCTACGAGGTAGAGATCAGTAAAGATGGAGTGACGGAAAAGCAGGAATTGACAATTGTGGATTAAGGTCCGAAGGTTTAGCTCAAAACCGCTCAGTAAAATTTTACTGAGCGGTTTTGTTTTTAAGAGCGAAAGCATCAGAAACTTACCGCCAAACCTAGGTGCCCACCAAAGTAAAACAATTTGGTAAAGGCATTTCCAGCTACAAAAAAGCGG
>JBCCSR010001084.1:0-2613 GCA_039199865.1 Bacteroidota bacterium | reverse complement strand
TTCCAAAACATTCATGACGATAAACAGCAATACAATCAACGCTACACTATACAAAGTACCACGAATGAGTTGATTGACATAGTATTTTCGAATAAACTGATCGAGCTTCTCTATTAAGAGTTGATAATTATCCTTATTGGCCATTTTCCTATTCTATTTTCGCTATCAAAATATTGCCTAATGCTACCTACTAGAACTCTCAAAAACCTAAAAAGATTGCTAAGTTGGTCGCTTTAACAAGAATGTGTCCTGAAATGTACGTCTTGCCTGAGGAAGTGTTGCAAAAGTCCGTCGTCAGCAGTTTGAGCATCAGCTTTGCTAAGCAAACGTAAATTAGCCATTAACTAGGTAAAAATCAAGATTTTGTGTACAATGGAAAACGATAGAATGAGGGAAAAATGGATCAAAAAGGCAGAATCTAAAACCTTTTGGGACAAAGCCTTAGATTCTGCGCTTGGATGGAAGCTAAAAACGGGAGTTAATAATCATTTTGAGCTCCTTGTGAGTCTCATTGGTTTTGATGTCGTCGATCATATCGGTAATTTCAGCCGCATTGGCTGCTGAGCGCTCTTTTGTTCCAGTATCATCTGTTGAACTGCTTCGATTCTTATACTCTTCTCGCATGTCGTGCATCGCTTTGATTGCCGCGTAGCGTTTCCAAGGAGATTTATCTTGATTAGAAGCAAAAGAATTGAGTTTGGCCATTGATTTCTTGACAACAACATCATCACAGGCTTTCATCACTTGGAAATAGTTTTCAAAAAATTCAAAAGAAGGGAAAACACTGATTTGATCCCATTTGGACTCGTAAAAGCCCAAATCTTCAACCGAAGGGGTCTGGGCATAAATGGTACCGATAGCGGCAATGATTTCACTATTTTCCTCCGTTTCCATTTTCTTGGCCAAGGATTTTGCTTCCGAATCTTTTATTAGTGCCAAACCCGTGAGTGCCGAGGAAATGACATTGTAAGCTTGTTCCTTTTGAATGATGCCTTTCATTAAATCAGCATATCCTTGATCTTGGCTACCCGCCAAGAAGTCTAATGCAGCAGCCCGCACATCAGAACGGGGATCATTTTCTGCCATTTTTGCCAATCGCGCCAAAATATTTTTATCACTAGGATCTAAACCAGGAATCGCTGCTTGTCGCAATCGCCAATAAGGATCATCTAACGCTTGAACGAATACGCTTTTTACTGCTGGATTTTGACTTTGAGCCAAAGCCGCTAAAGCGTCGTAACGATCCTGGTATTTGGGAGCATTTTCATACTGAAACAGGTAGGCGTTGTCGGACAGTTTTTCTTGTACTTCCGCCAGCAAAATATTATCTGCATCAAAATTAACAAGGGCGGGTTCTTCACTCACTTCAAAAGTAAAAGTCTGCTTGCGTTGATCCAAAACAACATCGTGCCTTTTTACTGTACCGTCTTTAGCATAAATATCAACAGCAAAGGGCAGTACAAAAATGGCTGGATAGCGATCGGGATTTTGTTTTTGCTCGACGGTCAGGGCAACGCTACCTGCTTGGAAATCATAGCTGATGGCCAATTGTGGATGTCCGCTAGCGAAAAACCATTGATTGAAAAACCAGTTGAGGTCCATTCCCGTCACTTCTTCCACCACAAGGCGAAAATCGTGGGCTTCCACGGCGGCTAGGGCATTGTCGACGAGGTATTTTTTTAGGCTGGCGAAAAAAGCCTCATCACCAATGTAATTGCGCAACATATGCAAAACCAAGCCTCCCTTATTGTAGCTATGCGCATCAAACATATCTTCTTTATCGGCTACTTCAAAGTGGATTAATGGATGTGCACCTCCCTGATTAACAGATTCAAAGTAGCTCAACATCTCATTTTGGCGGTGACTATCTGCCGCATCAATTCCGTACTTGTGTGCAAACCAAAGGTATTCGCTGTAATTGGCAAAACCTTCATTCATGGTAAGGTTTGACCAACTTTCACAAGTAAGATAGTTTCCAAACCAATGATGAAATAACTCGTGCGCAACAATGCCATCATTGTGATTGTCAATGAGTTCTCGATTGGTTTTTTGGACAAAATCTCCGAAGATTACTGTGGTGGTATTTTCCATTGCACCAGAAACAAAGTCGCGAACGACCACCTGAGAATATTTAGGCCAAGGATATTTGACACCGGTAATTTTAGAAAAGAAATCCAGCATTTCTGGGGTATGCGCAAAAATATTTTTAGCCGATTCTCGATAATCGTGTTCTACGTAATATTCAAGTGGAATGTTTTCCCAGCTCTCTTTTTCAACGGCAAATTCACCGATCGTGATCATAAATAAATAAGGAGCGTGAGGAATATCCATTTTCCAATAATCCGTTCGCGTTCCATCCGTATTTTTTGTTGAAGAGATGAGCGTTCCGTTGGAAATGGTCTGGTATTTATCCGCTACGGTTAGGTACGTCTCTTGGGTACATCTTTCGTTGGGCTTATCAATTGTTGGAAACCAGCGAGAGTTCCATTCGGTTTCTCCTTGTGTCCAGATTTGCTGGGGTTTATCGGGAATATCTCCTTTTGGATTGATAAAAAACAAACCCTAGCAAATCTGGACACAAGGAGAAACCGAATGGAACTCTCGCTGGTTTCC
>JBCCSR010001083.1:0-2613 GCA_039199865.1 Bacteroidota bacterium | reverse complement strand
GGTGTAAGTGGAAAAAATGGTTTGCAAGGCATTTTTTGCAGCAAGATTTTTATGCATGATCTTACTGTAGTCTTCCTTGGTGAGGATAATTGACGCCTGATTTTTTATGTCTCCATGAATTTTCAACACTACTTTTTCACCTTTTGCAATTGCTCGCATTGCCTCTGGTACGTTTTGGTTGGTGTAGCAAGAAAAGCTACCTCGACCTCCTTTCTCAGGGATCTCATCATAGTTGGTTGTCAATACTACCTTTTGCGGTAATGCCAACAATTGCCTGTAAGCTGGTGGGATTTCCTCATACTCAAATTTTTTGTTAAAAAACTCTTCTAACAGATCACGATAATTGGGCGCTTCTAATAGGTCAATACAATAGTCTGCAATTTCAAGATAATTGGTTCCGGCTTCTATCCATTTCAGAAAACTTCCTTTTTCTTCCGCTGTTATTTTTCCCAATTTCCCCAACTCATTAAACACCCTTTTGAGCAATGCTGCCCAGCTAGGAAAAAGCGGCATTGAAAGGCCCGCACCAACAAAGAATACCACCTTTTCTGGATTATCGGTGTATTTTTTGTGGAACTTAGTAAAGTTGATATGTTCCTGCCATTTTTTCATTTTTTCCATTTTGCTAGGATCACTTTAACAATATTTGTTTTTGTTCAACCAGTTTAATTTCCGTAGACTCTCCAAGTTAAGGCTAATTTTTCATTCCTTTTATATATTTGAATCTTTTCTATGATGGAACACCTATGTGCTGCGCCACACAAAAAAATAGCTCTATCGAATTGATGATTATTGCAATAGGAATAAATATTTCGCATCATTGAATTTTCGTAAGCATCTACAGTTTCGTTAACCGCTTTTTCTAGTGGCTTGTCATCCAAAAAATGGTTTTCCAGCTCCCTCATTTCTTCTTGTAGCTTCATACTCTCGGTACTATTCAGAAATTCGAAGCCTTGTTTACGGACCAACGAATGATAATTATCAAGCATTTTTTGGAGCGGAATCCTTTGGCCAATTGAACTGTATTTGTTGTAAAATGAGTCAGAAAATACGGTGTCAAGAACAGGAACATACTCCAGCGGAAAATGATTAGCGTATTGCTGAATGGCCCTTATTTCAAGTTTCCTATGGTAAACACCAAATGATCTAAATTGCAGTTGTTCATACTCTGAATAAGTAGTTTCCAGTGCTTCCAAGAAAATGACTTCTGGATTCATTTTTTCTAAAATTGCACACAATTCATCAGCGTTACATTTTCCAATTTCCTGGTGTGTGGTGCTAATAAAAGTAATGTTGTGCATTAGTATTGTTTGTTTTAGGAAATAGTTTGTAAAATAAATTAGGGTTGGGTTCAATGCCATGGGATGGAGTTTGATCGGCATGATCACCGGGTACCTTATGATGAATAGAAATTCATCCTCGAATTCTCTTATTTCGAGAAGCTGTTTTTCTTTTAAAGATAGAAAAAGTTAAATTAAATGTACCTTGGCAGTTTTCCAGCCATCGTTGGGTTTGATGACTCTCTGAATTTTAACAATTGGGGAGGATTTTGCTTTACAAAAATTGGAGCATATGAATTTCCATCTGATCTCAGGCGAAGCGATAAAATAGATCAAGTTTCTAAAGGTGGCAAATATTAGATCGTTTAAATGCAATTTCCAGTCAATAACTCTGAAAAATCGTGTGTTCACAATGCCTCTTTCCCGTTAAATTATAAGTTCAATCGAGTCCCAAAGCCTGGCAAAGCAATATTGCTCTTTATCGATGCAAAAACAAAAAAGCCCGTAACAAAAGTTACAGGCTTTTTGCGGAGGAGGAGGGATTCGAACCCCCGGTACGCTTTCACGCACGCCGGTTTTCAAGACCGGTGCATTCAACCAGCTCTGCCACTCCTCCTGGCTGCCGATTTTATCGGATTGCAAAGATACATTTCCTTTTACAAAAATGAAACCAAAGCCAAAAAAAATGAGGAGAAAGCCATTATTTATTGGATGCCAAACTCAGGCCGGGTACAGCACCAATAAAAATCATGGACCAGTAGTAGGCTAGGGGCCTTGTAATGGCGATCCGGATGTAGTTTTCGGGCGATGAGCCCAGGGATATCAGGATCTTTATTTAAAAAGGTGTTGAGGGTTCTACTGATTTTACAGAAGCGTTCGAAATCGTAGGGGCTAGGCAATTGGGTGACCTTGAGTTTTTGCATGAAGGCCTTGAATTCGGGATAAAAGAAAAGGGTGTAGTTTTGGGGGTAGTGAAAGGCCAAATACATGGAAATGATATGGTTGTTTTCGTGGTCGTGGTTATTTTCGATCGAGTGGGGGTGGGCTGTTTTGTAATCTTGAAGAAGACTATCGCAGCCAAAGAGGAAGCGTGATTTGCGGCTTTCGATGGATTTGGATTCGTCAAAAAGGTCGCGAAACATCCGGCGGGCAAAGTCGGGTTGAAAACGAATGAGTCGGGCCATCTTTTCTTTGGGAAAGAAGTTCTGGCCTTTCCAAAGTCTCCGGGTCTCGGTGTTTTGTAGGCTATTTTCGTACATCTGGGCAAAATCAGGTGCTTCGATGTCCCAATGGTCTTGAAAGACTTGTTGACTCTCCCATTTGTACTCTTCTC
>JBCCSR010001082.1:0-2614 GCA_039199865.1 Bacteroidota bacterium | reverse complement strand
GGAAGCAACAATACTTCCGTTGGAAACATTCCGCTCAATCCATTGGGAGGAGGTTCAGGAACTTTAGTTAATCCTACTTTTGCGGGAACCGTATGGGATGGCAACACCGGAGCTCCTTTGTTTGGGGTAAACCTTATCGCTGGTGGAACATCAATTGGGACCATCACCGATATTGACGGAAAGTATGCTTTTGCTCAACCCATTCCACCGGGGAACTATTCGCTCAATGTATCTTATGTAGGCTATCAAGCTCAGTCTGTCCCCATTACGGTGGGGACTGGTAGTGGGGGAGTTAGCACCCTTGATGTCAACCTCTTCCCAGACATGGGGGATGTGGCGACCAGTGGCAGTAGTGATTTACTCGCCATCAAAGGCATTGTTGCCGAGACGGGAAATTTACTTGGGATTACCGAAGATGAGAGTGTGGCAAAAATTAGTGAGACCTTTATCAATCGCTCGGACGAACGGACGGCCTTGATGGAGGCGGTTAAAGACGGTGCTCTAGTCAATGAACAGCCGGCCTTTACCAATGCAGAAAAATTCCTCAAAGAAGATTTAAGCAATCCCAAATTGTCCAATGCGAAACTGGCCAAGCAATACGAAAGTACCATCGCCTTACTCACCGAATCTTTTAAAACGGCCAGTGCAAAAGAAAAGACAGCTTATCGAAGAACCATTGAAGTGGTGACCCATGCTTACATGGATAAACTGGCTTTGAGAAATCCGAAAAAGCTAGACAAACGAAGTGAAAAAGCGCTGAACACCGCGGGAGCGCAATTATCGGCAGTGAAGATTTCTCCGACGACTATTCACAAAAAATGGCAAGGAGCAGCGCTGAAAAAAGAGCTCAAATTTGGGGTGGTGGATGATTTGGGAAGTGCCATTAAAAAAACAAATAAAACGTAGTAAATGCTGATGGAGCAACACCTCATACATCGACAAATCCTAGATCTACGACTAGATAGCAAAGCCAATGCTTTCCAGATTCAGGGGCAGTTCAAAGATTGGTATGGACAACAATTTTTGCCCGTACTCGAAGAGGTCTTTGCCCAAATTAGTGAAGGGCGACAAATTCGATTGGAACGCTTGCATTTTGATTTTGGTCGCTTCAATGCCGAGTTTAATTCACTTTCGAGAGCTGCTTTGCGAGATTTGATTTTGGATCAGTTGATTCAGCAGTTGCCCGAGTTGTTCGATGCGCATTACCCGAAAAAATCGGGCATTGTTCAAGTGGTTGACAATCATCATTCTCGTTGTGAAGCCTTTTTGTTTTTTCTGAAAAATGGTCGACTGCCTTGGTGGCAAGCGAATGTCAATCCAGGTATTTTAGATGAATTATTGGATGCTGTAGTCCAGAGCAATGCAGCGGCTTTTACTCGTTTTTTCAATTCTCAATGGACGGAGACCATTCAAAATAGATTACTCAAACAATATCAACCAGAACAAATCTTTCGGCTACTGGGTCTAATCAATCCCGTTGTGGCTAAAGAAGCAAAAATCGCCTTTGCCATTTTTAGGGAAATAGAGGCAAACAAAAATGGAACACCAATAGCAAAGGAATTGTTATCCTTTCCTTTACCCCCTTTTATTCCACTGATGATCCAGATGCTTCGTCAACAAAACGATATCGCTTTTGAAGCTATTTTAAAAACCTTTATTCAATTAATCACCAAAAAAAGTCGCTATCCTTTGCTATTGACCCTAGCCCAATTTAAGTCGATCTTACCATTAAAGTGGCCCCAGACCACTGCCTTGCATGCCGCCCTTGATCATTTAATTGCAGAACAAAAGCGCCAATCTAAAAGTGGACAAGCCGTTCAATTTCGAGATACTTTTACCAAAGATAAAGTAAGAGCGAAAACTGCACAGTCGTCAGAGGAAATTGCGGAAAGTAGCTCAAGGGATAGGGCTCAACCAGAGGACCAAAAAGACTTGCTTTTGGCGCAAGAAGTCGATACTCCGTCTAATGCTTCGCAACTTGTTCACAAAGAACAGTACATGTTGGATGCAATTGGGGAGGAAGGGGTTTTGGTTGAGAAGGCGGGTCTGGTTTTATTATGGCCTTACTTGGGCAGTTTTTTTCGTCGACTGGGTTTGCTAGACGGGCTTCAGTTTAAAGATGAATGGGCTCAAGAAAGAGCAGTGATTCTAAGTTACTATTTGGCGGAAGAAACGGCTACTGCCGAGGAGTATTTAATGCTGGTTCCCAAATTGCTTTGTGCCTGGCCGCTCCACTTACCCGTAGATCGGACGTTTCAGATTAGGGAGGAAGAGAAAGCAGACCCTCACCGCATGGGTGAGGGTTTTTTATGGGCAGACTTTTGCGTACGAATCATGGCATGCGTGGCCTGACTCTGACACGCTACGCCGTGACCGCGTCTGATCATGAATGAGATTGAGCGACAATAGGCGTGTCCTCGGCTGCGCGTCGCAGCGGAGTGTTTCGATCAACCCTTGCGACGACCAGCGTCGTCTCATCGCCCCAGTCGGTCGCGATCGGGTTGATGGTGAGCCTTTGCCGCTCTCGGAGGCGGATGATCTCGACCCTCGGCGGCATCATCGTCAACGGGCGTTCGCGGGCGGAATGCAGTAGCGGGGTGATCGAGCCGTCGTT
>JBCCSR010001081.1:0-2615 GCA_039199865.1 Bacteroidota bacterium | reverse complement strand
AGGAGAGATGTACCAATAAATTTGGTTGGAGAAAATGGCAGTAAATATGAAACTTATGTGTATATAGACGTGAATGGTTGTTTTTTTCCTCAACAGAAATGTTGTTCTGTCTTCTTCTTTAGTCAATAATTATTAGTCTTGGAATTTTTGATTCGTCACCTGCAAATGTTAGTGTAGCCATTGCAGGTGCATTCCAGTTTTTGACTTCGAGCAGAAATAGCCATATAAATAAAGATGAAATGAATGACTCTCGCTTTACTGTTCGAAATGATGTTAATATTTTGGGTAAGAATTTTAGTGAAGTTTATGAGCCAATTTCTTCGAATGAAAATGTAATTCAATTCAATAAAGAATTTGGGGTAGTTTCGTTTTTAAATAAAAACAATATTCAATTAGTTTTTGACAGATTTGAATAAATATTCACAAGTATAAAATGTCAGCATTTAACAATGTGTATATCTCGATGTCGCTAAGTATAGCACTGTGGAATATACGCCAGTCATTGTGTGAGAGCGATGAGTTAAAAAGCAACAGTATATTAATTTTTTTAGTAAAAATATTGTATTTGGAGCGAGCAATAATGCTAAGGATTAAACACCTGATCATGCTCACAAAAAGCAATCTTCTCTTTTTAACCTTTGTCTTTGGAATTTCTTTCACTTCACATACTAAGGAAATTACCCCTACTGAATTTAGAATTGAGCATGCAGAAGCAATCATTCAACAATTCAATTTGAACAAATTCGATCATCAGAAAGGAGAACTAATTGAAGGGAATGTTTATATCAGAACCGCAAGCAGGGATAGGATACTTGTTTTTGTCGAAAGTGAATCATTAAAGAATGATGCAATTGGTTATTTTAATCACTACCTGCAATAATGCGTTAGCGTTCAGTACTGCCATATGCAGCTGACCATTACCTACCAGTTACAGAGGGAATAGTGTTGCCTTACATCAAAACACAGTGATGTAGAATTAGGTCGAGTCGAAAGCCCACACACTGCCCCTTCACTTTAATGGCATCACCAAGGCGAAGTTTTGAGATTAAATTTCTGCTGGGAGGTTCCATTTTGCAAAGTACATTGCCCAGTTCATTTTTACTGTCGAGTACTAAGGTCAGTTGTTGGCTTTCATCGATATTGATTTTTTTAACCGATCCTACGACTTCCAGTACTTTATTGTTGAAATCCACCTTGGCTTTCACTTCATCATCAATGAATGCTTGGTACAGCACCGAAGCTTGTACTTGATGCTCACTTTTTTGGTCCATCATCTTAGAGGAATGATTGCAAGCCCACAAAACGAAGAGCAAGAAACCACAGCAGCACAGGCCAAAATGGATGCTCCGTTGGTGTAGAAATGGGTTCATTAGATTTTATTTTCTGATAGTTGAGGTAAAAGAAAGAGAGAAGACATGCTTCTCTCTGACGAAACTCGAATTTACCTAATAATGTATTGAATTTTGTTTTTTGGAGCGTTAAGAATGGGAGATCTACTCGTCTGTTGATCTCTTTCCAAATGCTGAGAAAGTTGAAATCAGCGATCCAACTTTCTGTTCTAAAGGTGTGGCTATTTGGAGAGGAAACACAAGAAAAGGAGGTCAATGAAAAGTGAACATACAGAATGAAAAAGGTAGACTTGAAGTCAACAAACTTTGCAAAGAGGTCAACAAGTATTGATCAAGCCTCTTGTAAAGTGTTGACAGTCAGTATTACTTTGGGTGGACAGAGGTAGACAATGAAAAAATAGAGGAGAACATTAACTTTAGGGCAGGTCATCCGACTCGATTTCTAGGAGAAAGTTGAAGAGGTTTGTTGCTGTGGTCATATTGAGTTTTTTACGCAGTCGGTACCGAGCCGTTTTGGCACTTTCTGGAGAGATGCCTAGCATGGTGGCTATTTCTTTGGTGCTCAAATTTAGTCGGACGAGAGCGAGAAGTTTGAGGTCATTACTGGTTAAATCGGGATAGCGGGTTTTGAGATTGGCAATCAATCCGCTATGGGTCGATTCAAAATAGCGCCGGAAGTCCTCCCAGTCTTCATCAATATGTACGGCAGAGTCGATGAGTCTTTCTAGTTTGCTGAGCTGGCTTTTGGTCGATGCTTTAGAATCCTTTTTGATGGATTGGATGTCGGCCTTGATTTCCTGGAAGAGTTTGTTCTTCTGGACAAAGTTGAGGGTAAAAGAGGTCAGTTCTTTTTCTTTGTGTTTGATCTCGGTTTTTAAATCTTTAGTTGTAGAGGCAGCGTGGCGCAATTCTGCTTCTTTGAAACTTATTTTTTGGTTCTTTTTTCGGATCAATTGCCAAGCAATGGAGACCAGCAATAGCAAGGCCAATAGAAAAATGATTTTGAACAAATGATTGGTTTGACTTTCCTGTTGTAGGATGCTGAGTTGTTGTTGGGCAATCTCCAACTCCTTCTCTTTTTGTAGAAACTTATAGCGCGATTCGATATTGGTAATCTGAACTTGCTTTTCTTCATTGTATAAACTGTCAATAATGTTGACGTATTGATCGTAGTAAGCAAGTGCTTGTTCGGCTTTATCTCGCTTTCTTGCCAGCTGGATCAGATTGAGGTAAACATTTCTTTGAATGCCTTTCAAGGCATAAGTT
>JBCCSR010001080.1:0-2616 GCA_039199865.1 Bacteroidota bacterium | reverse complement strand
CAGGAGTTTCGCCAGTTCCCCTGATGGATCGCGCCTATCTTGAATCCATCATCAAACGCAAAAGCATTTTCGTATTTCACTAATCAAGGTACTTTCTATGAATCCGAACAGCATTGTATTTCTCGTTGTTATTTTTATTGCCGTGATTATAGAGGCCATTTGGTCCCATCGTAAGGAAAAGAAAGTTTACAATCGCAAGGAATCACTTGGCAATTTGGGCATTCTAATTGGCAATAACTTATTAAAACCCCTTTCATTGGCCTGGAAATTATTGATCTTCAAAATCTTTGTTCCCTTCCAATTTTTTGATATTCCAACCAATTTATGGACGATTCTCCTTACCTTCTTGATTGCTGAATTTGCCTATTACTGGTACCACAGATTGAGTCATGAAATTCCGCTGTTATGGACCATTCACCATACGCACCATTCTAGTCCTTGGATGAATTTGACGACGGCGTGGCGGCTCAACTGGTTAGGGAGTTTTGTGAGTCCACTATTTTTTGTCCCATTTATTCTAATTGGCTTTTCACCAGAAGTTTTTGTAGCCTGTATTGCCTTGGGCTTATTCTATCAGTTTTTTCTTCACACCGAAGCCATTGGCAAACTGGGGTTTTTCGAAGGATGGTTGCTCAACACGCCTTCAGCACATCGCGTTCATCATGGCGCGAATGAACAATACATTGACAAAAACTACGGTGCAACGCTAATCATTTACGACAGAATGTTTAGAACCTACGAACCCGAGATAGAAAAAGTCAAATACGGAGTGACTACTGGCTTTATAAGTCACAATCCCATTGTCATCAACTTTCTTCCCCTGATCAACTACCTCAAAGGGAATTTTAAACGCGAAAAAAATCAGATTGACGAGGGTAAAATTGAATTGTAAAAATTGCATTAAAGGGACCGTTTCCGCTTTTCTTAGGCCCAGACAATGGTTTCTTTCTGATCATGCCAAGTTTCGTACTGCTTGCAAAAACTTTCATCAATTTTTCCTCGTCGGACTTTTAGGGTTGGCGTAAGCAGCTGATTGTGTTCCGACCAATTGTCCTGATGAATAACAACCGTCGATATTTTATGATAATTGGACAAGGGAGCGTTCACCAAAGCTAGGGATTTTTGGAGAGAATGTTCGACAGCTTGCTTGTCTGCCTGTTGGCCTTGCTCCGACAAATTGATCAAAGCCAAAGGCTGGGGGCAAGCCAAGCCTGCGACACAGACTTGCTCGATGTATTTGTTTTTGGCCAACACTTCCTCCATCGGATTGGGCACAATATATTGTCCTTTCGAAGTTTTAAAGGCATCCTTGACTCTACCAACGACCCGCAAATACCCATTTTCATCAATCGTCCCTCTATCTCCACTGTAAATCCAACCATCTTGAATCACCTCTGCTGTTTTTTCTGGTGCTTTGTAATAGCCCAACATTTGATACGGAGCACGCATCAAAATCTCTTGCGTTTCTGGATCGATTTTGATATCACAGTAAGGCACTGCTCGTCCTACTGAATCTGGTGGCGTATCCAAATCGGGGCCATTACAGATAGAACCACAGACCTCCGTCATCCCGTACGCTTCGATTAAATGCAGACCAAGTGCCTTGTACCAATTCTTTAAAAACTCGGGAGTAATGGCTGCCCCAGTAGCTACGATCTCCGCGCGATTCATTCCCAAAGCCTTCTTAATTTTCTTTTTGACGATCCCCGAAACAATAGGAATGCGATAGAGTCGCTGTATTTTTTGCTCTGGCATTTTGGCCAAGACCCCCAAATAAAACTTCGTCCAAATTCTGGGTACGGCAAACAACAAAGACGGTTGCGTCTCCTGAAGATTCTGAGCAAAGGTATCGAGAGATTCCGCAAAAGAAATGGTGCCACCAATAGTCAAACAATTGAGCTCCACTCCTATTCGCTCTGCAACGTGATTGAGTGGTAAAAACGAAAAGAAATCACGGCCCTGCATGTTGTTCACCCCAATAAAATTGGTTTCCCGCTCAATTTTGACGACGATGGCTGGATTGCGAAAAGAGTGCATAACGCCCTTGGGTTTTCCCGTAGTTCCCGAAGTAAAAAGAATGGTCCACAATTGATCCAAATCAGGGCGACGGAGTTCTTGAGCTGGTGCATTTTGCTCGATCAGATCTGTCCATTTTGAACCAATTTCTATTTTTGCATTGCCTTCATAGTGAGGAAAGGTAATGACGTTTAGGGCTTCGGGTAGGGCTTCTGCTCGATCTCCCCAGGCATCTAATTTTCCAATAAAAAGGGCTTTGAGATCACTTAGTAGCAACACTTCTTTTAGCGCCTTTTTTGATAAGCTGGCATAATAGGGAATGGAAACGAAACCGCCCATCATGATGGCAATATCCGTGACAATCCAGTGATAGCAATTCTTTGATAAGATACCAATGTGATCGCCCTTTTCCAGCCCCATCGACCGGAGGGCACTCACCATGCGACGGGCCTCAACTCCAGCCTCCGCATAGGTCATAGTGATCCATTGATTGCCTTTGGGCTGACGGAGAAAAATACGATCGGGGCTTTGTTGTTCCCATTTTAAAAAAAGATCGAGCGGAGATTCTAAGGTGCTTTGGTCAAACATAGGGCGTTATTT
>JBCCSR010001079.1:0-2619 GCA_039199865.1 Bacteroidota bacterium | reverse complement strand
GGTCAACATTGCTCATATGAAGGATCTGTATGCTCTGTTTCACAACAAAACAGCTCATTACAGTGGAATCATCACCGGACCCAAAGCCAATGACATTTCTTTAAGTTCCGTAAACAAAGGAGAAGCGCCAGTAGGGGTGCTCTATTTCAATAAAGATGGTTATTCGGTTTATTGTAAGGAATATTGGCAATACTGGGATTGGGTAGAAAAGCGAAACGAGCATCGCTATCAAAATACTTTGGCTCATGGCAAACGCTATGATGCAAAAAATATGATGCACACTTTCCGACTGCTTTACATGGCCGAAGAAATTGCCATCAAAGGTACCTTTAGTGTACGTAGAACAGAGGATCGCGATTTCCTGTTGAAGATTCGTAGTGGCGTTTTTGAATACGATGAACTGCTGGAAAAAGCAGAACAAAAACTGCAAGAGATCGATCAACTATTCGAACAATCCTCGCTTCCCCCAGCAACTGATCCGGCTAAGGCCAATGCATTGTTATTTCGGATTCGAAAGACATTCTATCAATATGGCTAATCCAATGGGAAATGGAGGCAGAGAATGTGAACAAGGCCAAACAATAAAAATAATTTTATGGGAATAAAATTGCGGCTATGGAACTATCTGTCCCAGCATTCAGTTATATCTGCATCACCCACTGATGTTATTGTTAATCAACGACTCAAAGACAAAAGTCATGTAATTCCAAACTACTTATTTTGTCGGTAATGGCAAAGCCTTAAGGTTTTTTACACCAGACCTTTCGTAATTGTGCATGCATTGTTCTGCAATGGAATGTCCCTCCTTTGCTTTGCCATTCTTTTTCTTTTTTAATTTATGGTTAAGGATTTTTCCTTGCTAAAGATCAGCAAAATCGCCTTAGTGGCGATGCGCCGTTTTTGGTCCTTGGGCGTTCTTGAACCATCAAAAGTTTGTAATCATGAGTTTGTCCAGAAAATACGGTCGAACCTACCATTTCCCTTTTTCCCCGGGAACGACGAGCGACGACCGTTTCAATCATCACTACTGGGAGGATCTTCAATCTATCACTAGCATTGTTCACACGGAAAAAATGGATGGTGAAAATACTTGCTTGAATCGCTACGGCGTTTTTGCTCGATCCCACGCTGCGCCAACCATTCATCCTTGGGCCAATTATTTAAAAGAAAAGTGGAGCAGCCTCAAAAATGACCTAGGAGATTTAGAGATTTTTGGCGAAAATCTTTACGCCATCCATTCGATCCAATATCCAAAAATTGAGCACCATTTTTATGTCTTTGCCGTTCGGTATTTGGAGCAATGGTTGTCCTGGGAGGAGGTCAAGTTTTATGCGGCTTTGCTAGACTTTCCAACTGTCCCGGAATTACAGATTACGGAGATTGACCAACAAGCCTGCTTTGAACAAGCAGTCATCGAGTTGGCCGCCAAAGCGAGCCGTTTTGACTCCATAGATGTTGCTACCCAAGCAAGTTGTTCGATGGAGGGAATTGTAAGCCGCAATAGCAGCGATTATCCAGTGGTCGACTTCAAGCAAAACGTTTTCAAGTACGTCCGAAAGAATCATGTCAAGACAGATGCTCATTGGACTCGGAATTGGAAGCGAGCTCCCTTGATTTGGGAAACGGAGGCCAAAAGGAAATAATTCTCCCAGCGTCTCCGTCCTCCTCATTTTCAAATGATCAAAAATAAAACAACCATGTGGAAAATAATTGAAGAACAAAACTGGGATCATATCCGCGATCAATTTTCCTGGATTAGAGATATGGAGCAAGTACCACAGGATAAATACTACCACGCAGAAGGCAATGTAGCGATCCATACTCAAATGGTGGTCGATGCCCTTTTGGCCTTGCCAGAATACCAGGCCTTGCCAGAGCAAGATCAGCAACTTTTATTTGCAGCAGCTCTATTGCACGATGTAGAAAAACGGTCGACGACAAAACTGGAGCCAGATGGACGAATTAGCCCTCCTGGACATGCGAGGAAAGGAGAGTATACCGCTCGTACCATATTGTATCGAGAGATTCCCACACCATTTTTGTGTAGAGAAGCAGTTGCCAAATTGGTGCGTTATCACGGATTGCCCATTTGGGTCTTGGAAAAGCCCGACCCACAAAAGGCATTACTCAAAGCAGCCACTGAGGTCAACACCCATCATTTGGCCATCCTCGCCAAAGCGGACCTTTTGGGGCGCATTTGTAGCGACCAACAAGAACTGCTGTACCTGGTGGAATTATTCCAAGAATTTTGTCTCGAACAAACTTGTTTGGGCCATCAGCCCAACTTTCCGTCCCATTTAGGCCGTTACATTTATTTTCAAAAGGAGGAAAGCCACAGAGATTATTTGCCTTTTGAGGGAAAGCATTTTGAGGTGATTTTACTTTCGGGTTTACCGGGTTCGGGAAAAGATTATTTCATTGAAAAAAATCATCCTGATACGCCCATTGTTTCTCTGGATGCTTTGCGAAGGAAGCACAAAATTTCGCCGGCCAATAAAAAGCAAAATGGGTTTGTTGGTCAATTGGCCAAAGAAGAGGCGAAAGTATTCCTCCGTAAAAAACAATCATTTGTTTGGAATGCAACGAACTTAACCCGAAAGATGCGGAGCCAACTCATCG
>JBCCSR010001078.1:0-2621 GCA_039199865.1 Bacteroidota bacterium | reverse complement strand
TTGTGGTTTGAAGTCCGCTATCAGGCCAATGCTACGGACCCTTATCGGGGAAATATGTTGGTAGATGATATTTCTCCAGTTAGTGTTTGGACCGATACGGTCCGCTATCGGGCTTATTGCATCGAAAATGAATTTGTTGGTTTTGTTGATAACAATGCCATGGATGAGAAAGCCTTGGAAAAACTGGCTCGAGATTATTTGGCACGCATCCTCGAATCAAAACAGTATTCTGGCTGGAGTATCGCCAACATGATTGCCGTTGAAATGCTGAACGACTTTCAGGAGAAGGTAAAAGTGAATGGCCTGCGTCAGTTCTTGCTTACCGAAAGGTCATCTGCCCTTCGTGCCGTACTCAATGCCTTTGAAAAAATTGGAGCAAACGATCACCTAGAGTTACTCCGTGATGGCATCCGAGTCATCTTACAAAATCAGGATGGTACCGTTACCACCGAACAAAATGAATTGTTTGACACTCTCGATGAAAGGTATTTAGAATTAGCTGATCTGGATCAACTCAAATACGAATACATCAAAAACAATCGAGAGGCCCTTCTCAGCGAAATGCAAAGTTGTCAATGATTGTTTTGGAGGAACACGTCGTGCCAGACCATGTCAAAGCCATGCGTTTAAGTGATTATGCGGCCCACTTATTTGTATCCCTTCCTTCCCGTAAAGGCATCAAGAAAGCCATCAAAAAAGGGGCCGTCCAGATCGACGGACAAAGAGGATACACAGGAGATTGGATCCAGGCTGGCCAGCGCATTACCTTGCTCGATTTGTTGGCCACAAAACCCAAGCCACTGGCCCTTGCGCTCCCCATTGTTTACGAAGATCCTCATATTGCGCTCGTCAATAAACCTGCGGGATTGGTGGTGAGTGGCAATCAGTACCGAACGGTTCAAAATGCCTTGTTATACAATTTGGCGGCAAGCGATCAAAAGGATGCTTTACCCTGGCCACGCGCGGTTCATCGTTTGGATGCCGCTACTTCAGGTCTGTTGTTGATCGCCAAAACTTACAGTAGCCATCGAAGTTTGGGACAACAATTTGAACAACAACAAATCAGGAAAACGTATCAGGCAGTAGTTCATGGGGCTACGATTGAGAAAGGACAAATCGAACAGGCAATTGACGGAAAAGCCGCTTTAACCCAATTCCGCCGTTTGCAACATTTTGCTTCTTTACGTCATCAGCAATTGAGTACCCTTTTGCTCCAACCCCGGACGGGCCGAACCCACCAGCTACGTCGGCACTTAGCCCAGCTCGGGCACCCTATCTTGGGAGATCAATTGTACGGGCAAGGGGTGAAAATTCTAAAGGGGAAAGGGCTTTTTTTAGCGGCCATTCAACTTCAATTCAATCATCCAAAAACGGATGAGACCATGATCATTGACATTACTGCGCCCAACAAGTTTCGTACGTATCCTGAAAGAGAAGATCGGCGGGCTAGGCAAGCCGGACAGAAGTGAGATCAAAATCAATGACCAGATCAAGATCAACTAGAGAGGCTTTCGAGCTTGATCTAGTCATTGTATGCACCATTAATCTTTGGTGAAATAATAGTTCGTTTCATCGGACATTCCCTCATTGTAAAGATGCCCCATGATTTCAAGATCCTTAATGTGTTCGACCTTTTTGATGCGATCTTGAATGATTTGGCGGGCCATTGCTCCCCTGGCTTTTTTCGCGGTAAATGAGATGACCTTGTATTTTCCGTTGCGCAATTCTTTGAAGTGAACATGGACCAACTCCCCATTGAGCATTTTGGGTTTTACCGAATGAAAATACTCTTTGGATGCCAAGTTCAATACCGTTTTGCTTTTTGCTGCGGCCAAGTCGGCATTGATCAAATCCGTAATTTTCTCATCCCAAAATTCATAGAGATTTTTGAGTTTTCCGTTTTTGAGTTTTGTTCCCATTTCCAAACGATAGGGTTGCATCAAGTCAAGCGGGGTTAAGATACCGTATAGACCAGAGAGGATGCGCAAGTGCTTTTGCGCAAAGTTGAGATCCCGTTTTTTGAAGCTGGTCGCATCAAGTCCTAGATAGACATCCCCTTTAAAGGCTAGGATTGCCTGCTTGGCATTGTCAAGGGTGAAGGGTTGCTGATAATTTTGGTAGCGTTCTACGTTCAATGCTGCAATTTTATCACTTACCCCCATTAGGGCTTTGAGATCTTTGGCCTTTTTTTTCCGTAGCACTCCTACCAATTGATCGCTTTGTTCCAAAAGTCGGGGCATGCTATGGTCCGTCAATTCAGTTGGGTCAAAATCAAGGGTCTTTGCGGGAGAAAGTAAGAGAATCATGGTCGATTATTTTTTTGCCATAAAACTAGAAAAAATAAGTTTTATGTTGAATTGGTTCAATGTCATAAAACCACGCTTGGGGCTGAATTGTTCAGTAGTCCAGGGATTTTATGCAATTAAAATGGAGAAGATGGCAAAGGAGAGACGGTTTAGGCTTCGTCATTTGCTGCCCTTTCCAAAAAGAGCCATTTACAAAGAGGAACGGCAAATAAGCCCCAAAAAAATAGGACCCAGCAGAAGGGATGCCAAAGCACTTCAGATTTTAAACTAAACCAAGAGATTAAATTGAGGAGTCCACCCAAAAACATGGAAGGG
>JBCCSR010001077.1:0-2629 GCA_039199865.1 Bacteroidota bacterium | reverse complement strand
TTGCACTATCATTAAAATTACAATATTTTTACCAGTGATGCTTCGAGTGAGCATAAATTGAAGTCAACTGGAAGATGGATTAAAATTATATTTGTGGCAAAACTGAATAACATTCTAATTATCGGAGCGGGACGCTCCTCGACAGCATTGATTAAGTACGTATTGAATCAAGCCCAGCAACATGGCTGGTCGGTAACCGTAGCCGATGCCGATCCCTATTTGGCGGCAAAAAAGATTGGTGGTCATCCCAATGGTCGATCCGCTTGGTTGGATGTCTTGAAAGTCAATGATCGTCGGGATTTGATTGAAAGAACAGATTTGGTGGTCTCCCTCTTGCCTGCTCATTTACACCTAGAAGTGGCACACGATTGTATCCGTTTGCGCAAGCATTTGATAACGGCCTCTTATGTCTCAAAAGAGATGTATCGCTTGGGAGATGATGCTCGGGATCGAGAACTGATTTTTATGGGAGAAATGGGATTGGATCCGGGGATCGATCATATGTCAGCCATGAAAAAGCTGGACGAAATTCGCAATAAAGGAGGAAAGATGTTGGCCTTTCGTTCTTACACGGGAGGACTCATTGCCTCGGAATCTGACGATAATCCTTGGCATTATAAGTTTACCTGGAATCCACGAAACGTCGTCTTGGCGGGGCAGGGAACTGCTCAGTATCTGGAAAATGGGAAGTACAAATACATTCCGTACAATCGTTTGTTTCAGCAATACCAAGATGTTCATATTGAAGGAATGGGGCCCTACGAGATGTATGCCAACCGCGATTCCTTGCTCTACCGAGAAGTGTATGGTTTGAAAGATATTCCCACCTTAATTCGTGGAACGCTGCGTCATCGAGGCTTTTGTAAAGCCTGGGATGCCTTGATTCGAATTGGACTGACCGATGGCTCCTTTCCAATCTTAGAATCTAATAAACTTTCCTATTTGGGATTGATGGAAGCCTACCTGGGAAAATACGAAGGAACGGGCTCCGTGAAAGAAAAGGTTGCAGAGTTTTTGGGAGAAGAAATGGATTCTGAGGTAATGAAAAAATTACAGTGGTTGGGACTTTTCCGTAAGAAACGCATCAAACTCGAACAAGCTACTCCTGCCTTAATCCTGGAAAAACTCTTGCTGAAAAAATGGGCATTGAAATCGGAGGATAAGGATATGATCATCATGCAGCACGAATTTGAATACGAATTGGGCAGTAAAAAACATTTGGCGACTTCTACCTTAGTGATGAAGGGAGAAAATTCGACCGACACTGCCATGGCCAAGTTAGTCGGTATTCCCATGGGGATTTTTGTCAAGCTGGTAATGTTGGGACAAATCACAGCAACTGGGGTTAATATTCCCGTTATGCAGCAAGTGTACGAACCCGTTTTGAAGGAATTGGAAGATTATGATGTCGTCTTTCGGGAACGAGAAAAAAACTTGTAAGCAATTGGAAACGGAGGAGGAGTGATGCGGTTAAACCCCTTTAGTCGGCTTCCGTTTTTCCCTGAGAAAATATATAAAAGCACCCAGCGATAGCAAGCCTGACAACCACATCAAAGCGGAGGTCGTAATTGCTGCACCGATGATGCCATAGTGGGTAACCATCCAATAATTGGCCACCAAGTTGATGCCCAAAATGATGAC
Organism: Bacteroidota bacterium; assembly: GCA_039199865.1. Taxonomy (GTDB): domain Bacteria; phylum Bacteroidota; class Bacteroidia; order Chitinophagales; family Saprospiraceae; genus JALZUU01. The sequence continues at coordinate 988 of JBCCSR010001077.1, read as the reverse complement.
CGAGAAAAGTGCATTGACTCTTGGCCAGCCAATGGCAGACAACATGTTGCCCATCGGCACTCGCAACAACAAGCCTCCCGCAATACCAAGTGAAAAAATAAACATCAATTGAGGATACTCGAAATAATCCTTTCCGAAGAGTTGTAAAATGGTGCTAGAGCCGAAGTAAAATAACAGCACGATGCAGCCGGCAATCCCACTAAAAATTTTTAGATAATTGAGGTAATAGTCTTTCAGATAATCGGGGTCCTTCTCGGAGGCACGAGACAAAGTGACAAAATCTGTTGTCATCAAAGCCAGTGGTAAAATCAACAAGTTAAAGGGAATGATACTGGAAGCCTTGTACTGGGCCAGTAATTCTGGCGCCGGTAAAATATTTCCAATCATTAGAATATCAACCGCATAGAGCATTTGGGAAAGGACTCCACCAAGACTCATGTACAGACCATAACGCAGCAATTGCTGTACATCGTAAGCATGATTTCTTTTTATTCCACGATAATCGTGTAGCCTCAATTTGAAAAAGAAAAATAAGCCTACCAAAAAGGGAATACTCACCAGACTAATGATGTAAGCAATGGCACCAAAGAGCCAACAAAAGACAATATTACTGACCAACAAGCAGCAGCTATTGATGATTTCTATTTTTGAATACAGTTTGTTGAGGTTAAGGAGACGGCAATAGGTTTCAACGAGTTGTAGCAATAGCAAACCAATCAATTGATAACTCAAAATGGCTAGATAAATGGCTGCCCCTTGAATATTGGCAGTTAGAAAAGGAATGCTGATCAATAAGCCAAGCATCAGTATCAGCGAATACAAAATACCCCTCTGCAGAGCAAAGCGGAAAAATAATTTCTTTTCAATTTGAGAATTGCATAACGCACCAAAGCGCAGTAAACTCTGTTGAATGCCAGCCCCCATAAAGGGAACGATAAAGGCAATGATGGTAAAGGCGTAGGTAAGGTAACCATAGTCTGCTTTGGAC
>JBCCSR010001076.1:0-2635 GCA_039199865.1 Bacteroidota bacterium | reverse complement strand
CTTACCCGTCAGAAAGGGATCGGGATAATTGACCAAAAGTGTGAAGGAATCTTTTTCGACTTGTAGCGATTGATGGGACGGAGTATGATCATGCAGCAGTTGGAACTGAGGAGGGTTCATCTTATTGTAGATCCGAAAACCCAGTAAGCCCCAGATGGCAATTAAGGCCAAGGCCAAAAGATATTTTGTATTTTTTTGTTGCATCCGTTTACTCTAAAACATAAAATTTACGAATCGAACTAAAAGCGCTTTCATTCCCCGCTTGATCCATCGACTTGACTCGCCAGAAGTAAAATTGATTTCCCGGCTGGTTGTTAAAAGTGTAGCTACTCAAAGACAAGGGCAATTGAACAATTGGCGGGCTCACCAAAGAATCGGGATAAATAAAAAGGCTATCGCTACTGGCGGTGACATCACGATTCCAGGATAAGAGCGTTGGTAAACTCAGGGAATCTCCATTCACGGGATTGCTCAAGATCGGAACTTCGGGTTCTGTAAGATCGACCATCAAGGAACGAAGGCTGTAGGGCGTAAAACTGAGGTCATTTTCTCCACGAACTCTCCATTGATAGGCGCCTTCCGATAAAGTGGCCAGGAAAAAATCATCCCCTGATCGACTGTCGGCCAAAATAAAACTGGAATTGCTAAAGTCGGGACTTGCCAATTGAAAATGGTAAGTGTCAACATTGCCTAGTGTTTGCCACAAAAAGTCAATCTCGGTTTCCTTGGTAACCAAGTTATCTTCTGGACTGATCAACAATATACTTTGCTGGGATAAATCTCCAAGTGAATCAGAAACGATGGTCAAATCAAAAACACTCCGTGCCGTTTGGCTCACACTATTGACGCCAAGGACAGCCCACTGATAGGTGCCTTCTCCCAAAACGGTCTCATAAGTCAAGCCTTCCGTAATTTCGACTTCCTCAATCAGCTGTACAATCGAATCAAAAGAAGGGGAAACAATTTGGAGCAGATAAGTATCGGCATCATCATTGGCTTCCCACCAAAAAGTATGGGTTTGGATAGCAGTGACCAAGCCATTGGCCGGGGCCAATTGTACGATGTTTTCGTCTGCCAGATCTTCTGGAAATACATCACTACACGCAGAGCAACCGCAGCCGATGATAAACAATAAAAGAATGAATTTACAATGAGTTGCCCAGTTTTCCATATTGCTTTTTATTTGATAAGACCAAGCTATTTTCTAAGTTTCCAAGTTACGTAGAATCAATTTTGCTTTTAGTATTTTTTGTTTGCTTCGTCGATCTTTATGGGTGGTAAATTTTAGTGAACTCACCACCCCCATTACCTCAATTTGTTCTAACATGTATACAAGTTTTACCATAGCTTTATATGCTCCCTCTACTTCAATCTCATGAGTCAACACCGCATAATTGCTCTGTATTTGCTTTCCTGCCTCCGGAAAAGAGGTAATGAGTAGTTGATGCTCCCGACAAAAAGCCGTGACTTTCTCCAATAGTTGTTCTCTCTGAAAAGGTTGAGCCGTGCCCGATTTGAGCCCAGCCAGCTGCTCCTGGTAATTGGCGATTTGTTGGGGAGCTAAAGCCGCTCGCTTTTCTTCCTTCCTCAATTGAGTATGTTGACCATACAGAGCAATAGTAGGCCGTAAACTGATCCAGTAAATCAATAACAACACCAGTAATGCTCCTACCAGAAGATACTGATTGCGTTTGCGATAGCTGGGTATGGATTGAAAAGGCGATAACATATTTTAAAGCATGGTAACTTATTGATAAGGCAAGATTAATGCCATTCCGTATCACTGTCTGCTACTTTAACATCAAAAAAACGTCAGTAAAACCCTCAGTACAAGCTGTCATAACCTAAAACGAGAAGAGGGAAGCATTGTTTCCAATACTTCCCTTTCCTTTCCATTGATTATGGCATTGTTTTCAGAAGCAACAACCTCTCGTAAACAAAGCCAGTTCATTCAATGCTTCAATCAATTGTTGAGCATTTTCATTTTCATTTTTAATCGCTAAATCTCCACATTGTTCAATCAGCTGCCGTCGATACTTCTTCGCTTCCTCATCCCATTGGTATGCCCATAAAGTCATTACTCCAAAATCGATGCAACGCCCTTCCGGCTCCGAGAGATTTTCCTCCACCAATTGAGCCAAAGTCGCCACATTATGATCTCGTAGCGCCTGCGCTTCAATGACTTGAAAAGTACTATCCGCCATCGAGTAGTTGGCCACCAAATCCTCCTCTTCAAGCCACCCTCCAGCATCTGGCTCTATCCATTGATTTAAACGAGGATCCTCTCTATCCCGAGTAAAAAAGACTGCCAATTTCCCATCTACCGTCAAAAAGGAACGATTGTCAATATAGCCCCAAGCATAGTTGACATGCTGAAACTCTATCAATATCGTATTTGCAGGTGCCTTGCTGCCATGCAACGAACCGCTAGCGAGGTGATCGCAAGCAGTGATAAACAGAAAGGAGAGTCCCAGCAGGAAATAAATCGCTTTGTTTTTCATGGTTTGATGATTTGCTTTATTGATATAGATGGCCAAAAGGAGGGAAAGGGTTGGGTGAGGAGTTTTGTTTTATCCTATAGAATTTTATTCTCCTACCCTATTTTACTGCTAAAAGAATCAGCACTCAAAAACTT
>JBCCSR010001075.1:0-2642 GCA_039199865.1 Bacteroidota bacterium | reverse complement strand
TAGAGGGACAAGACAAAAAACAAAACTACACAAGAGCGGATAAAAGCATCAGCTCAGAGGCCGGCGCCTCCAATAACAAAGATATGTTCATGGGATTATAATTTGTTGTGTTGAGTCGTGTCCCGATTACACAATCGGGATTCGATTTACGCTTTGACTAGGGAAGTAAGAAAAGTTTATAATGCCAGTTGATATAAAGACCTTACAAGTAAAGGTCACCACTGTGCAGGCGCTTTAAGCCGCACCACTAAATTGAGATATGTTCATGGGATTATAATTTGTTGTAGCAAATCGCATTTCGATCGTTCGGGATGCGATTTGCCTTTTTTAGGAGAACCCTAAAATAAAAGGCTTTACTTCTGCTTTTTGAATCCCTTGTTATTTGACTTCTTTTTATTTTTCCAATATCCTCCACCGCCGCCTTTGCGTTTTGATCCTCTCCCTTTCTTGTGTGGTCCATGTCCTCTGCGATGTGAGCTTCGCCTGGCGTTTGGATTGTAGGTAGGACCTTCCCCTAGTTCGGGTGGAAGAGGTACTTTTTGGACTTCCATTTCAATCAAGTCTTCGATTCCTTTGAAGCGGTTTTGATCTTTTGGATTGATAAAAGTTAGGGCAACGCCTGTCGTTGCGGCACGAGCTGTTCTGCCAATTCGATGAACATAATCTTCCGCATCTTGTGGTACATCATAATTGATGACCAAGCTGATGTCTTTGATATCAATTCCTCGGGCCAGGATGTCCGTTGCGACGACAATTTGAGTTTGTTTACTCTTAAACTTTAGTAATGCCGTTTCTCTTTCCTTTTGCTCCAGATCAGAGGAAATGGATTCAACCGTAAATTTGGTACGTCTCAGAGCCTGAGTGATTTCTCGGACCATCTTTTTAGTAGAAGAAAAGATGATAATGCTCGGATAATTGGTTTTTCCGTTGAGTAAGTATTTAATCAGCGGAATTTTTTGATTATCATAAGTCAAGTAAGCGGCTTGTAGCACCCCATCTGCGGGCTTAGAGATTGCCAGACTAATTTGATCTGGTTTGTGGAGGATGGTTTTCGAAAGTGTTCTGATCTTTGGTGGCATGGTCGCCGAGAAGAGCAATGTTTGTCGTTTTCGGGGCAACTTGTTGACGATGGTCATGATGTCATCATAAAATCCCATATCGAGCATCCGATCCGCTTCATCCAATACCAAGTGCTGAATGTGGTCGAGGTTGACATATCCCATGTTGAGATGGGCAATAAATCGTCCAGGAGTTGCAATGATGATGTCAGCACCTTTGGTCAAGGCCTTCTTTTGTTGATCCCAAGAGTTGCTGTTTCCTCCACCGTAAACAGGGAGAGAGCTGACACCAACAAAATAGCCGAACCCCTCTACTTGCTGATCGATTTGTAGGGCCAATTCTCGGGTTGGAGCAATCACCAGGGTGTTGATGCGATTGGGACGATCGGGCTTCAATGCCAGTTTATTGAGGATGGGAAGTAAAAAGGCAGCAGTTTTTCCAGTCCCCGTTTGAGCACAAGCAATGAGATCTTTATGCTCTAGAATTTTTGGAATGGCTTGTTGTTGGATTGGGGTCGCTTCTTCGAAACCCATTACTTCCAATGCTTCATGTATACTTGGTGCAAAATTGAAATCAGTGAATGACAATAGTGATTGTTTTTTGAAGAAGCTGTTGGGCAACTCTGATGATTAAAATAGGAATCAGTTACAAAAATGGTTAAAAATAAACTGACATACCAATCTTTTACCTCATTAGCCACATAAATGTTAGGTTTTTAAGGAGAAAATTTCCGGAAATGTAAGATATAGTTAAAGTTTTCTTAAGAGAACAGCAGTTTTTAGGTCCTTATCGTTAATATTTTAAATGCGTTACACATGAAAATACGATTACCACAGGCCCTGTTGATCCTGTGTTTCTCAATTATTGGGCTTCCAAAGGGATGGACTCAAGCGCAATTTAGTATTCAGCTCAATGCTGCCCAGCCGATTGGTGAATATGCCGATTATATTCATCACACACCAATGGGTATTTCTTTCACCTACCTTAAACCATTCAAGAAATCCAATGGCCTATTTTGGGGGATGGAAGTTGGTGTTGGAATGTTTTACAAAGATACCTATGATTTGGCCAAGCCAAATGGTCCGGGTTATTTCGAGGTAGATGAAGAAGATTGCTTCTTGAGTTATTTATTGCTGGCCCGTTATTACGGATACAATAAGAGTATTTTCACACCTTACGTAGAGGCTAGACTAGGTGCTACCTCTTTTTTCAGTACACTATATTCGGACGATGCAGCGGAAAATGGCTTTAAAAATGAAACAGAGTTTCATGGTACTGCCTTTAATGCTGGGTTTGGAGTTGGAAGTTTGCTGCGATTGGGTAAACAGGTAGCTCTGGATATGAGTGTTGCCATTAGTAAGGGAACGAGAACGCATTACCGAAGTATTGACAACAAAGCAGATCGAATTCGATTGAACTTAGCGGAAGGAGAACAGGTTTCGACTACTGATTTTGTCAATTACAAATTAGGAATTTTATTTGGTTTTTAGTTGGTTTTGTTTGTTAGATAATTAAAGAGGGACCCATCTGATGGGGCCCTCTTCCTTTTTTTGGTCGTTCTTTTACTTGTTGTCGTTTTGCTT
>JBCCSR010001074.1:0-2650 GCA_039199865.1 Bacteroidota bacterium | reverse complement strand
TCCACACATGTTAACCAATACAACTTTTCCAATCCGTGTGAAGTAAATCCTACTTCATCTCTTTTCCGGCCAGGCCAACAAGGGTCCGCCGACAATCGCGATGGCTTTGGTATTGACCAATGCCAACTCTACCTATAACTTGTCATTCCTATCCCAATTATTTTTTCATTCTTGGAGCCATACCATAAGTACTCCAATGTTAAAAAAAGAGACACATGAGTCAAAACAGTTATCCTAAAAGTAATCCGTATGTCTCCCTGATGAAAACTGCCTGGAAGTATGCTTCTGAAGACCGAAGAAAATACATCAACGTCTATATCAGATTTGTCTTTAGCAATTTGGTCCATGCCTTAGAACCCATTCTCTGGGGCTTATTCATCAATCAAGTTCAATTGCAAGGCATCGACATTTTGCAATCTGCATGGATGTATGTCGGGGCCTATCTAATGGTTCGGCTAATCGATTGGTTTTTTCACGGGACTGCTCGTATCATGGAACGCGAATTGGCCTTCAATATGAGCAAACGATTTCTACAAGAATTGTATTTCAAAGCCGTACATCTACCAGTCAAATGGCATCAAGACAACCACAGTGGGGCTACCATCAACCGAATTCGCAAGGCCTACGAAGCACTACGGGGCTTTTTTCAGCATGGCTTTGAATATTTGCATTCCATGTCGAAGTTTATTCTATCTTTTGCCGCCATGATCTATTTTGCGCCTCTATTTGGGAGCCTCGCTTTACTGATGGGAGCCGGCATTGTTTGGATTATTCTCTTATTTGATAAACCCTTTATACAAAAGCTGAAGGAGGTCAACGAGAAGGAACACGTCGTCTCCTCTACCCTTTTCGATAGTTTATCAAATATCATTACGGTCATTACCTTACGTTTAGAAAAACGGATGGAAGAAGATGTGATCAAAAGAGTAATGGACGTCTTTCCCCCTTTTAAAAGTAAAATCCGCATCAATGAATGGAAATGGTTTACCGTCGATATGTTGGTGGGCTTTATTTACGCCTTCATCTTAGTCGGCTATGTCTATCAAAATTACATCCCCGGTGAAGTTTTTCTGATTGGTAATCTGGTTATTCTAATGGGTTACGTCGAAAAATTCACCAGTGTTTTTCATAACGTCGCCTATTTGTATACCCAAGTGGTTCAATACGATACCGATGTTAAGACGGCTTACAATATCATTGAGGCTTACGATGCATTGAATCCAAATCAAACCCAAGCATCATTGCCCAAAGATTGGCAACACATTCAAATTGAGCAATTGGATTTCCAGCATCACCTTGGAGAAAAAGCGACGGAAGAAGTACAAAAGATGCCCGGTTTGAAAAAAGTAAACATTGACATTCAAAAAGGGAAGAAAATTGCTTTTATCGGAGAAAGTGGTAGCGGCAAGAGTACGCTACTGGCACTGCTCAGAGGTTTGTATTTGCCCAAAGAAGTTCAGCTTAAATTGGACCATCAATCTTATCCAAACTTGGGCATTATTTCCGATCATGTAACCCTATTCCCACAGGAGCCAGAGATTTTTGAAAACACCATTGAGTACAATATTACGCTAGGCTTAGACCATGAGGCCGCAGAATTGGAAGAGGTTTGTCAGATTGCTCAGTTTGCAGATGTAGTCGAGCAATTGCCCAATGGTTATGCTTCTAGCATTCGAGAGAAAGGGGTGAACTTATCCGGTGGACAAAAGCAGCGATTGGCCTTGGCGAGGGGAATCTTTGCAGCGAAAGAAAGTGATTTGATTTTATTGGACGAACCCACAAGTAGTGTCGACCCTAAAACTGAACTCGGCATTTACGATCGCCTTTTTAAAGCCTTTGCCGATAAAGCCATCCTTTCCTCTCTTCACCGCATGCATTTGCTCCCTAAGTTCGACTACATCTATATTATGGAACAGGGAGAAATTGTTGACCACGGAAAATTTGAAGATTTATATCAAAACAGTCCATTGTTCAAAACCATGTGGGCACATCAGGAAAGCATTGACTTGAGGCACTGATCCGTCCTTTGAGCCTGTTGAATTGGTTTAGGATCAATTCAGCAGGCTCTCCTTAACTGGCAGTGGAAAGTTCTTTTACCGAAGGATCGATGGTATTGACAGATGTTATTTGGCACTTCGTTCGCGGAAAGGTCAACTTAAATAGAGAGCCCCGGGGTGAAGTATCTGCTAAGTCGATACGCCCCTCATGATTTGACATGATGCGTTGGCAAATCGACATTCCCAGCCCCGTTCCAACGTATTCCGCGGAGGAATGAAATCTAACAAAAGGTTGAAATAAGCGATCAACGTACTCTGGTTCTATACCAATTCCATTGTCCTGAATAAAAACCTGATGGTCCGACTCGCTTTCTTCACACCATATTTTTACGTGAGCCTGATGGTTTTGCTCTCCTTTGGGTTGGTATTTAATAGCGTTGGAAATCAAGTTGTGAAAAACGGTTTTCAGTAAACTTTTATTGCCTTCAACGATGGGTAGCTTATCGATCTCAATGATGACTTTTCCGGTATTTAAATCATAAGAAAAATCTGGCAAGAGCGTGATTAAAAGATCGTTGAGATCAATACTGACCAATTGACTTTCTTCCAAGTTGACCTTGGAATAGACCAACAAATCTTCAATCAAATTGGTC
>JBCCSR010001073.1:0-2650 GCA_039199865.1 Bacteroidota bacterium | reverse complement strand
ACAACACAGAATTTGGTCAAAATCTACGCAATCAGGCCGATAATACCAATGTCAATAGTTCTCCCTCCGATAATACCAGTACTCGGCCCAAAGCCAACACCTCAAAATCTTCAGGTGGAGATGGAGATGTCATCAATATTGGTGTGGTGACTTGGGGAGGTTATGCTGGTGGACAATACTTCAATGAAGGTTTTGAGGCCAACACCCGTTCCCGTTTTTACAAAGATTATGGTTTCAAGGTGGCGTTCAAGATCTTGGATGATTTTGAAGCCTCTCGTGCGGCCTTTAAAAATGATGAAGTCAATCTGCTGTGGGCAACCATTGATGCTTTTCCAACGGAGGTAGAGAGCCTCCGAGCTTTCGATCCTAAGGTAGTTTTCCAAGCGGACTGGTCTCGTGGAGGAGATGCCATTGTCGTTAGAAGAGGTATCAATACGGTTGCGGATTTGCGGGGTAAAAAGATTGCGGTGGCCAAACTCTCGCCCTCTCACTCTTTTTTAATTTGGTTGTTGGATGCGGGTGGCCTGTCGGTCAATGATGTGACTTTGGTCAAACAAGCCTCTGCCATCGATGCTGCTGCTGCCTTTAAGGGCAAACTGGTCGACGCCGCCGTGGTGTGGAGTCCAGATGATGAAGATTGTGTCAACTCTGTACCGGGGGCTCGAGTTTTGGAAAATACCAAATCTGCTTCACACATCATCGCCGATGTATTTATTGCCAAAGGAGACTATGTCAAGCGCAACCGAGAGCGACTAGAGCAACTCTACGAAGGTTGGATGATCGGAGCTGCTGAAATCAATAGCAATGATGGCAACAAACGCAAAGCGGCCAAGATTTTGGCGGAAGCTTTCGACGGTTTTGATGAGACAATGACTTACAATGCCATCAACAATGTTCGACTTTGCACGCATGGGGATAACCTCAACTTTTTTGGACTAGACAAAGCCTACAAAAATGTTACCGGAGAAAGTTTGTATGGTCGAATGACCAATATTTATCGAGAGCTTGGTTTTGCCGGAGATAAAGTCCCCAACTGGCGTTTGATTCGTGAAAGTGGATTGGTGCAAGCGGCCAGCTTTACGGGGAAAGAGCAAAATGCGGAAGGTCAGAAAACTTTTGCGGCAGTCAAAGAATCGGATAAAACTAAATCGGCGATCGCTTCAAAGCAAGTGAGTATTAGTTTCCGTACCGGAGAATTTCAGCTGGATGAAAATAGCAAGTACATTATTGACAATGAATTTGTCGATATTGCCAAAGCCTTTAGTAATTCCCGAATTCGAATCGAAGGAAATACGGACAATACGGGCTCTGCTTCCGGAAATAAGCGGTTGTCTTTGAAACGTGCCCAAGCAGTAGCGAATTACCTGATTGAAACCTACGGAATGCCTCGCAATCGTTTTATCGTGGTCGGAAATGGTCCAGATAAGCCCGTCGCTACCAACAGCACAGATGCAGGGCGTGCGAAAAATCGTCGTACTGATTTTGAATTGGTACCAGACTAATTTAGTGTTTGGATGTCGGATGGCATTTGATGAATTCAAATGCAGTAAGCCTATGCATGTTCATCAGGAGCATGCATAGGTTAGTCCGAATGGCTCCTCACTAAATTCAACCCTCTACCTAGATAAACCTTCCAAATGTCCTTATTCAAATTACGCGGAGAATTGAGCCAGTCCCAGAGATGGATCTGGGGAATTGTTGGTTTTGTTTTCTTAGTGTTGCTCTGGTGGATACTGGCGGAAATGAGATCCGTTCAAGTTCCAATCAACTATACCCAAAGAGAATATCCTTCCTCGATCGGAGCGGATTCTATCACCTTGGCAAAAATCGATTCGTTGGCCAGACTGGATTCGATTGATTATGCCAATGCTTCCGAGTTTGAAAAAGTATATCCCATCATTCCAAGTCCGGTTGATGTAGTCTATGCCTTCCCAGAAATGTTGCAGGAGGACGAACTCATCAGGAATACGTTGATTTCAACTTGGCGAAATATTCAAGGGTATCTTTGGGCCATTATTTTGGCGATTCCCATTGGTTTCCTCATTGGCCTTTTTCCCATTTTTAAAGGCATGTTTAGTCGACCCATCGATGCGCTGCGCTTTTTACCCTTAACCGCACTTACGGGGGCTTTTATGCTGGCCTTCGGGATTGGGGAGCAGATGAAAATCAATTTCCTAGCTTTTGGAATCATCGTTTATCTCTTACCCATTGTTGTGCAAAGACTCAAAGAAGTCAAAGAGGTTTATCTACGAACGACTTTCACTCTAGGAGCAACCGATTGGCAGACCATCAAGACCGTTTACATTCCTTCCGTCATGTCAAAGTTAATTGATGATATTCGGGTATTGACGGCCATTTCCTGGACCTACATCATTATCGCGGAACTACTGAACGAACAAGATGGTATCGGGACTTTGATGTACAAAAGTGGTCGCCAAGGGCATACGGAAAAAGTTTTTGCGGGCTTAATTGTCATCATCATCGTCGGTTTTTTGCAGGACTGGATTTTTGGTTATTTAGAAAAGCGCTTGTTTCCACATAAACAATATAGCCGTTCTTTCTTGGGCTTTAAGGAAGCCAAATTTGGGATTTACGCCATTCTTGGGGTGACGGTCCTATTGGTGATGGTAAGTAGTTTTATCCCCACTTT
>JBCCSR010001072.1:0-2656 GCA_039199865.1 Bacteroidota bacterium | reverse complement strand
ATGGCATAAAGCTGATTGGTCGTTTTTCGAGTATTTTCATCCATGAATTTTGGCGCAGCGAACTTAAAGCCCACTTGCTGTCCAATCAGTTGACAGGTAGCCAAAAGCGAATTGTCTGTATTAATCTTGGAGAAAGCAGCAATTTTACTTTTACTGTAAATAATAGACCCCAATTTGGTCAGACTGGAGGCAATCGTTCTAGCATCACTTTGTACTTTGTCGTCAATTTTCTGGCTAGCACTTTTGATTTCCTCCGTATATCGATCTTGGATTTGTTGGTAAAAATGCTGTTGGAGAAAGTGAATGACTTGCAGCGTAGTCAGCTCGTCTTTTACTACGTCAAAAGTTTCCAAGGTCTTGATCTTGCACTCCTCGCTACTGGCTTGTATCCAGAGTTGTGAACTCACTGGGATGGGGAACTTACAAATTTTTTCCTGCTCACGGGGTTGTACTGCTCCGTAGATATTGAGGGTCCCCGAAAGCTGTTCTACCCAGAGGATTCCCTTGGGAGGAAAAGCAATTTGGGACTGAAGCAAAGTGGTTTTTTGTCCATTTTCCAAAGCTTCATAAACGCGAGGAGGAGGATTTGACTGAAGGCTTTCGGATAAATTCAAAATCCATTCATTCAACTGGTTTTGGAGTTGGTAAGGATTGACTTCCGCGATTTCCTCCTTTCGATATTCGATTAAGCGGGCTTTAGAACTTACGGCCATCAGACAAATGCCATTGAGGGTCTTTTTTGTTTTTAGACTAAACAACAAATCACCTTTTTTGGCAGTGTACAGAAAGCTGCGAGAGCTAGACAATGCTCCTCTTTCGTTGAGGTTGACGTAAAATATCTCCACCTCTCCTGCAAGGATCATCCAAACCTTATCATGTTGGGAGAGTAGGAGTGGCTGATTGGTGCCAATTTTGATTTCTCGTACATTCATAGTCGGTGATTATTTAGCACTAATTAATTGGGAATATAAACCTTCCATTTGGAGCAGTTCTTCGTGTGTTCCCCGCTCTATAATTTTACCAAATTTCATCACAATGATTTCATCGCAGTCGCGAATGGTACTCAAGCGGTGGGCAACGATCAAACAGGTACAGCCTCGCCGCCGGATATTGTCCATGACCATTTTTTCGGATTTGGGATCCAAAGCACTAGTAGCTTCGTCCATGATCAGCAAACTGGGATTGATGGCCAAGGCCCTCGCAATTTCCATCCTTTGTCTTTGACCTCCACTGAAATTGGTTCCTCGTTCTGCCACTTCGCTATCGTATGCTCCCGTTCGGGCGGCGATGATGTCGTGGATAGCCGCATCTTTGGCTGCTTGGATGAGGTTGTGCTCCGTCATGGTTTTGTCCCAAAAAGATAAATTCTCTTTGATGGTTCCTTTGAACATCAGTACCTCCTGATCGATCACCGCCATTGAATTGTTGAGAACGTGTCGCGGAATGGCATTTCGCTTTCGACCATCGTAGAGGATTTCGCCCTCCCAGGGATCGTACAAACCCGCTACCAGTCGCGCAACAGTTGACTTACCACTACCAGACCCTCCCACCAAGGCCACTCGACTTCCGGGTTCCAAAGTGATACTAAAATCTTCAATCAGTGCAGGTAAGGTTTGGCTGTAGCCAAAGGAAACATTTCTCAATTCTAGACGACCACTGAGTTTTTGGGTCATCAGTGGTAAAACAGATTGTTGAATGAGCTGCTCCTCTTTTTCTTGCCCTTTGGCCCAATAGGTTTGATGCGAGGAAGTTTGTAGCTCATCCTTACCATTGAGGGTGTGTCCATTCATTTTGGCTGACCTACTCACCTGCACCTGGGGAGTCTCCTCGGTACCTGGCCTAAACTCTTCCGCAACATCGTAATTGAGTACATCATCAATCCTGTTCATATCTCCCTCTGTTTCTTGCAACAAACTTCCTACGGATACGAGCTGGTTGACGGGACGAATAAAATTGTTCATCAGATAGAGGAACGCCACCAGCATCCCCAGCGTCATGTGGCCGTCCATGACTCGCATGGCACCCATGCCCATAATGATGGTGGTGTTGATTGACATCAATAGGGGAGGTACTACGTTTAACTTGGTTGTTAGCCATCCCAATTCCTGTTGTGCATTCATTACTTTGGACAGATAACCCGCCCAATTGGTAAAAAAGTCGGTTTCTCTTCCCGAAGCTTTTAGCGTTTCAATCATACTGATGCCTGACATGGTCGTACCGAGCAGCTTTCCGTTTTCGTTGAGCAATCTGCGGTTGCCATCCTTTCGCGCCCTAGATACCAAGCGTAGGGCAGTGACATTTAGCGTAGCGATGGCAATGCCAATTGAAGTCAATAAGACGTCATAGGTAAACATTAGCATTGCGTAGAAAAAGACGACAATGACATTGAGCATCGCATTGGCCAATTCGCCACTCAAGAGGCGAGCTACTTTATCGTTGAGCGTAACCCGATTGCTAATTTCACCACTGTAACGTTGGGTGAAAAAAGCAATGGGTAAATGGAAAACATGCCATAGAAACTGACTAGACGTAGTCAGTGCTAATTTGGTTTCCAGACGCAACAAATAATATTGTTGAATGTAGATCAACAGGGCGTTAATCACCAGAATTCCTCCCATGCCCAATAATAGTGGCATGACGAAACTCGACATATTGT